>NZ_JBSGDY010000121.1:0-19522 GCF_053602615.1 Micromonospora sp. NPDC004336 | reverse complement strand
GGGTGGCGGCCGGCGGCGCGGCGGTGTCCCGGGAGAGCGAGGAGTTCACCGCCAGGACCGAGCCCGGCGCCCCGGTCGGTCGTCGGGCCGCCCTGGTCGGTCGTCGGGCCGTCGGCCGGTGTCGCGGCCGCGCCGGTCGGGGCGGGGTCGAGCGGGGGGAGCTGCGCCACCAGGTCGGCGATCGTACGGGCGCCGACGAGGGCGGACAGGCGGGTCTCCGGTCGCGGCACCGCCAACCGGCGCAGCAGCGTCTCGGCCAGCTCGGTCCGTTTGATCGAGTCGATGCCGAGGTCGGCCTCCAGGTCGATGGTGGGGGCGAGCAGCTGCGCGGGGTAGCCCGTCCGCTCGCTCAGCAGGTCGACGGCGAGGCCGAGGACGCTGCTCGGGGCGGGGTCGGGCGCCTCGGTGCGGGCGGGCGCGGCGACGGACGGCGACGGCGCGGCGGGGATCGGCGTGGGGTCGGGCGCGGACCGTCGCGGCTCGGGTTCGCGGCCCAGGTAGCCGAGCATGATCTCGCGCTGGGCCTCGACGAGCTCCCGGCTGTTGCGCAGGAACTCCAGCACGGCGGCCTGCCTGGGGTCCTCGGCGTCGGCGCTGCCGGTCGTGGCCAGTCGGGGGGCCTCGTCGGCGGGGCGCAGGCCGTTGGGGACCGGGTTGCCGTCCGGGCCCCGGACCAGGTGCCCGTCCACCGTCCAGCCGGTGGCGGCGGGTGCGACGGCCGCGGTGGCCCGCGACCCGGCGAAGAGGCGGGCCGGATCCACCGGCACGCCGGCGACGGCCAGCTCCGCGAGGGCGTGCAGCAGGCGGGGCAGGCCCGGCTCGTTCGGCGCGTCGCAGCTGACCGCCCGGTGCGGCCGGTCGCCGAGGATCCGGCCGATCATCCGGCTGAGCACCCGGCCGGGCCCCACCTCGACGAAGACGCGGGCCCCGGCGGCGTACATGTCCTCGATCTGGGTCAGGAACCGCACCGGGGCGGCGAGCTGCCCGGCGAGCAGGGCGCGGATCTCCGCCGGCGCGTCGGGGTAGCGCTCCCCGGAGGCGTTCGCCCAGACGGGGCGCGCGGGCGGGCGTACCGGGCAGCCGGCGAGGGCGGCGGCGAACTCCTCGGTGGCGTCGGCCATCGCCGGGCTGTGGAAGGCGCAGGAGACGCCGAGCGTGGTGGCAGAGCGGCCCTGCGCGCGCAGCCCGGTGACCGCGCTCGCCACCGCCGCCTCGGGGCCGGCGATCACCACCTGTTCCGGGGCGTTGTGGTTGGCGATCACCACCGTGTCGTCGAGCCCGGCCCGGGCCAGGGCGGCGGCGACCTCGTCGGCGCCGGCGGAGACGGCCGCCATGGCGCCGCCCCGCCCGCCGGCCGCGTGCATCGCGGCGGCCCGGGCGGCGGTCAGCCGCAGCAGGTCGGGCCGGGACAGGACGCCGGCGGCGTGCAGGGCGACGAGCTCGCCGTAGCTGTGCCCGCCGAGCAGGTCGGGCCGGACCCCGAGGGAGTCGAGCAGCTCCAGCAGCGCGACCTCGGCGACGCCGAGCGCGGGCTGGGCGTTTCGCGTGTCGGCGAGCGTGGCCGCCCGGGCCGCCGCGGTCGCCTCGTCGAACGAGGTGGGTGGGAACATCGCGGCGGCCAGCGCCGGGTCGTCGTAGAGGTCGGCGCGCATCGCGGGGAAGGCCGCGAAGAGGTCGGCCAGCATGCCCGGGCGCTGGCTGCCCTGCCCGGGGAAGACCAGGGCCACGACGGGTGGCTCCACCGGGCCGGGGCCGGCCAGGTAGACCCCCGCCCCGGGGTCGGCGGTGCCCTCGGCGACCAGCCGCAGCCGCTCCCGCAGCTCGTCGAGGCTGCCGGCCACGACGGCGGCGCGGACCGGCCGGTCGTCGTCGCGGGTACGGCCGAACCAGTCGAGGGCGAGGGCGTGCAGCGCCCCGTCCCCGGGCGGCGCGTCGGCGGCCAGTGCGGCCAGGGCCCTCGCCGCCTCCCCGGTCGTCGCCTCGTCTGCCGCGCGGAGCAGGAACAGCTCCGCCGGCCAGCGGTCCCACGCCTGGTCGGGATCGGCGGTGCTGGGGTGCGCCCGGACCACGGCGTGGAAGTTGGTGCCGCCGAAGCCGAACGCGCTGACCCCGGCGGCGCGCCGGGCCGGGGGAGCGAGCCAGGGCCGGGCGGCGCCGTCGAAGGCGAACGGGCTGGCCGCGGCGTCCCAGTAGGCGTTGGGGCGGGTCAGGTGCCCGGTGGGCGGGCGGATCCCGGTCTGCACCGCCCGGACGGCCTTGATCAGGCCGGCCATGCCGGCGGCGCACTTGGTGTGCCCGATCAGCGACTTCACCGAGCCCAGCGAGCAGGTGGCTGGGCCGGCGCCGTCGGCGGTGAACAGCTCGGACAGGGCGGACAGCTCGGTGCGGTCGCCGACGACGGTGCCCGTGCCGTGGGCCTCGACCAGGCCGATCTCGCCGGGCGTCACGCCCGCGGCCCGCAGCGCCCGCTCGACCGCGTGCCGCTGGCCCTGGGCGCGGGGCGCGGTGAGCCCCATGCCCCGGCCGTCGCTGGCGCCGCCGACGCCGGCGACGACCGCGTGGATCCGGTCCCCGTCGCGTTCCGCGTCGGCCAGCCGCTTGAGTACGAGGCAGGCGACGCCCTCGCTGATCACGATGCCGTCGGCGGACTCGTCGAAGGTGCGGCACCGGCCGGTGGGCGACAGCGCCTGCACCGAGCCGAAGAGCAGGTAGTCGTGCACCCCGTTGTGCACGTCCACGGCGCCGCACAGCACCATGTCGCTCGTGCCGGCGGCCAGCTCCTTGCAGGCCAGGTCGACGGCGGCGAGCGAGGAGGCGCAGGCCGCGTCGACCGTGTAGTTGACCCCGCCGAGGTCGAGCCGGTTGGCGATGCGGCCCGCGATGACGTTGCCCAGGATGCCGGGGAAGGAGTCCTCGGTGAGGCGGGGCAGGTGGGCGTCGAGCGCGGCCGGCGGGTCGGCGAAGTAGGTCGGCAGCAGCGCGCGCATCCCGTACGCCGTGGCGAGGTCGGCGCCGGGCTCGGCACCGAAGATCACCGAGGTCTGCGCCCGGGGGAAGGGCCGGTCGGCGTACCCGGCGTCGGCCAGCGCGCGTTCGGCGGTGACGAGGGCGAGCAACTGGGCGGGATCGATGCTGCCGAGCGCGGCGGGCGGCACGCCGTGTGCCACCGGGTCGAACGGCACCGGGGCCAGGAAGCCGCCCCAGCGGGACGGGCTGCGCTCACCCGGGCGGGGATCGTCGGCCGAGTGGTAGCGCTCCACGCTCCACCGCCCGGGGTCGACCTCCACCACGGCGTCGGTGCCGGCGACGACGTTGGCCCAGAAGGCGGCCGCGTCGGAGGCGCCGGGAAACGCGCAGGCCATGCCCACGATCGCGATGTCCATGGAGTGCCCGGATCCTTTCCTCATCCCGTCCCCCGTCCCGCGCCCGGTCCACTCGTGGCGGGCGGACGCGCGGTCGTACTCGAAAAGGGCGCCGTCGGCGGCGACGTCCGCCAATGCGCATAGTGCTGCGGCGGACGTTTTGGAAGTCGGCGGCCAGTGGCGCTGCGGCGATCTGCCGCAGTGGCCGCGCACGGGCGGCCCGCCAGGTCTGGTTGCCAGTTATTAAGTGTGAACCCCGAGGCGTGGCCCGGGGGAGTCGGCACAAGCGAGATCGATTGTGGCCTGCCTGCCTCCGAATGATCTCGTTCGATTAGCAAGCGTTTCCTGGATCCTTGCATACCGGCTGGTATGTGTCCACCCGTGATCACCTCGTCACCCGAAGCGCCAGATTTGGGCAACTGCCGTCCCTTTCATGGGCTTTTGCGGCGGCTGCGCGCGTGGAAGTTGCGCCGGATGCGGGACCGGGCCGCCCGCGCCGAGCCCGGGCGTGACCATCGTCACGATCTGTCGCGGAACTGCAGCTAGGCGCGTTAATGAACCGCTTCCAAAGGTTCGTTAATTGCCGGAATCGTCCGCGCGAATACCTGCGCCGACGCCCCCTGAACTGATTAGTAGGGATTGACTGCGACCGAGCCGCGTGATGTGCTTCCCGGGTCCCGACGGGGTTGGCGGAAATGCGCCGTAGTGCCCCCGGCGGCCGGCCGGGGGGTCGGGACGCGCCGTTGTCGCACGCCTCGCCGAGGCGGGCCGCGGCGGGCGAGGCGACCTGGGGGAACGGGGGCATTCCAGTGCTGATCCGTGCTGTCGACCGGACGCGTGACCACCACGCCCGCCGGCGGGCGACCGCCTGCCGCGGTGCCTCGACCGCCCGGTCGCCGGGCCGGCGCGGGCGCGGCTGAGCCGGTCGCCGCAGCTCGGGCCGTTCAGGCGCGACAGGGCCGCCCCGCGGGGGGTGCGGCGTTCGAACCATGTCACGGGGGGAACCAGTGAATCTTGGGTTGGACGGCCGGCGGGCGCTCGTCACCGGATCGTCGTCCGGTATCGGGGCGCGGATCGCCGAGATGCTCGCCGACGAGGGCGTGGCCGTCGTCGTGCACGGTCGCTCCGTCCCGGCGACCGAGTCGGTGGCGCAGGGCATCCGGGCCAGGGGCGGCGACGCGGAACCGATCGCGGTGGACCTGCTCGACCCGGACGGCCCGCAGCGGCTGGCGGCCGCCGCCGAGCGCCACCTCGGCGGCGTGGACATCCTGGTCAACTGCGCCGCCACCGGCCTGGACCGGCCGTGGGACGACACCACGGAGGAGGACTGGCGGCGCCTGCACGAGCTCAACGTCGTGACGCCGGCGCGCCTCGCCCGGGCCCTCGTCCCCGGCATGCGGCGCCGGGGCTGGGGGCGCCTCGTCCAGATCGCCAGCGGGGCCGCCACCCAGCCGCAGGCGGGCTCGGTGGCGTACTCGACGACCAAGGCGGGGCTGGTCAACCTCACGACCGGCCTGGCCCGGGCGCTGGACCGCACCGGCATCACCGTCAACACCGTCAGCCCCGGCGTCATCGTCACGCCCCGCGTCGAGGCGTACGTCCGGGGTCTCGCCGCCGACCAGGGCTGGGGCACCGACTGGTCCGACATCGAGCAGCGGGTGCTCGCCGGGTCGATCGACAACCCCACCGGCCGCCTCGGCACCCCCGACGACGTGGCGGCGCTGGTCGTCTTCCTCGCCAGCCCCCTCGCGGGCTTCGTCAACGGGGCCAACCACCGCGTCGACGGCGGCGCGATCGCCGTCGTCAACTGAGCTTCCGCGGAAGGATCAATGGTGACTGTCCACTACTCGGCGGACCGACGACAGCGGTGGTTCCTCTTCCCCGACGCCCCCGAGGCGCCGGTCGCGCTGTACTGCCTGCCCCACTCCGGGGCCGGGGCGACGGCCTACCGGGCCTGGATCCCCGCCGCCGCGCCCGGCATCGCGGTACGCCCCCTGCAACCGCCGGGCCGGGAGAGCCGGGTCGACGAGCCGCCCGCCTTCGACGTCACCGAGGTCGCCGACGTGCTGGCCGACGAGACCCGGCCGTACGCGCTGTACGGCCACAGCTTCGGCGCCCTCGTCGGGCACGCCGTCGTCGCGGAGCTCCAGCGGCGCGGCGCCACCCTGCCCCGCCGGCTCGTCGTCGGCGGATCCCGGCCCCCGGACGACCTGCCGGCGCTCGCCCGGCGGCTGCTCGGCCTCGACGACGAGGAGTTCCTGCGCGAGGTCGTCGGGATGGGCGGCACGCCGGCCGAGATCCTGCACCACCCGGCGCTGGCCGCCCTGCTCATCCCGGTGCTGCGCGCCGACTTCGGCTGGATCGACCGCTACGCCGAGGCCGTGCACGGCCCGGTCGACGTGCCGATCCTCGGCTTCGCCGGCACCGAGGACCCGATCGCCACGGCGGCGGCGATGGCCGGCTGGCAGCGGATGACGTCGCGCGGCTACCGCGGCCACAGCGTGCGGGGCGACCACTTCTTCCACGTCACCGACCCCGCCGGGGTGGTGCGAGCCATCGCCGCCGACCTGGCGGCCGAACCCCGGTAGCACCCGGCGGTGCGCCAACTCGACCGGCCCGGCAACGGGCGACGAGGTCCCCGGTCTTCCTGCCCGGAACGGAGCGGCACATGACAGACTGCCTGATCGTCGGCTTCAACGACGTCGACTTCGCCAGCTACGTCAGCGACGTGCGCCTGATGGGAACCGACTCCGGCGCGTTCCGCGACCTGCGCCTGGCGTACATCGACCTCGACGGGCGGCCGCTGCGCGCGCTGGACGCGCTGAGCCACCTGCGCGAGAGCCCGCCGGGCGCGCCGAAGCCCTACTTCCACAACGCCGACTTCCTCTGGCCGGTGGTCACGGTGCTGGGCAGCTTCCTGGCCCGGCGGGGGCTGAGCGTCGACTTCGTCAACCTCTTCCAGCACCAGCGCGAGGCGCTGCGGGAGAAGCTGGCCGGCGACGTCCGCCTCGTCGCGATCACCACCACGCTGTACGTCTCGCCGCAGCCGATCATCGAGATCGTCGAGTTCGTGCGCCGGCACAACCCGAAGGTGTCCATCGTGGTCGGCGGGCCGTTCATCACCAACCAGGTGGCCGCGCTGAAGCGCCCCGACCTGGACGCGATGATGGAATACCTCGGCGCCGACTACTACGTCACCGGCCGGGAGGGCGAGCTGGCCCTCGCCCGGCTGGCGTTGGCGCTGCGCTCCGGCACCGACCCGGGCGACGTGCCGAACCTGGCCTACCGCGCGGACGGCGACTTCGTCCACACCCGCACCGAGATCGAGTCGAACCCGCTCACCGAGCTGGTCGACTACCAGGTCTTCGGCCCGGACGCGTTCAACGAGTTCGTCACCACGCGGACGGCGAAGTCCTGCCCGTTCTCCTGCGCCTTCTGCGGCTTCCCGCAGCGCGCCGGCAAGTACACCTACCTCGACGTCACCCACGTCGAGCGGGAGCTGGACAACATCCGCAAGCTGCCCTCGGTCAACACCGTGACGTTCATCGACGACACCTTCAACGTCCCGAAGAACCGGTTCCGGGACATCCTCCGGATGATGATCGACAAGGACTACGGCTTCAAGTGGAACTGCTTCTACCGCAGCGACCACGGCGACCGGGCGACCATCGAGCTGATGAAGGAGGCCGGCTGCGAGGGCGTCTTCCTGGGCATCGAGTCGGGCAGCGACGTGCTGCTCAAGCAGATGAACAAGACCGCCCGCCGGGCCGACTACCTCGACGCGCTGGCGGCCTTCAACGAGCACGGCATCTCGACGTACGCCTCGCTGATCGTCGGATTCCCCGGCGAGACGGAGGAGACCGTCGCCGAGACCGTCAGCCTGCTCGACCAGGGCCGACCCGACTACTTCCGGGCCCAGCTCTGGTACTGCGACCCGGTCACCCCGATCTACCAGCGCCGCGACGAGCTGGGCATCAGGGGCGAGGCGTTCAACTGGAGCCACCGCACGATGGACTGGTCCACCGCCGCCCAGATCATCGACGACCTCTTCGTCGACGTGACCAGCTCCGTCTGGCTCCCGCAGTTCGGGTTCGAGCAGTGGAGCACCTTCTACCTGCAACGCAAGGGCATGTCCGGCGGGCAGGTCAAGGACTTCGTCCGCGCCTTCAACGGCGTCCTGGCCGACCAGCTGCGCCACCCCGGCGGCAGCGCCGCCCAGCCGGAGCTGCTCGACCGGCTGCGTCGGGCGAGCCAGTTCGAGGCGGTGAACCCCCCGGGCCCGGCGCCGTCGCCGGTGAGCTGACCGTCCCGTCCGTCCCAGCAGAAAGCGGTACCGTGCGCCGAACACCTTCCGACGCGGCCCGGGCCCGGCTGGCCAGCCGGCTGGCGGCCGGGGCCGAGTTCCTCGCCAGCGACCCGACGGACGACTCCGCAGCCCTTCCCGACGACGCGTCGGCCGCCGACGGCCCGCGGCGGTTCGCGGCCGCCGCGCCCCCGCCGGACCCGGCCGCCCCGGCCCCCGTCTCGTTCGCGCAGCGCCGGCTGTGGTTCCTGCACCAGTTCCAGCCGGACAGCCCCGCCTACCACGTCCCGGCGGTGCTGCGGCTGACCGGGCCGCTGTCGGTGGACGCCCTGCGGGACGCCCTGGGCCGGCTGGTGGCCCTCCATCCCGCCCTGCGCACCGTGTTCGACGACGTCGACGGCGAACCGGTGCAGCGGGTGGTGGCCGCGCCCGCCGCCCGGCTCGACGTGACCGACCTGGCCGACCTGCCGGCCGACCAGCGGGAGGCCCGGGTACGCGACGCGGTCGCCGCCGAGCGTCAGCCCCCGTTCGACCTGCGACACGGACCGCTGCTGCGGACCCGGCTGTTCCGGCTCGGCGAGCACGACCACCGGCTCTTCCTCGACCTGCACCACATCGTCGTCGACGGCTGGTCGCTCAGCGTCCTGGTCAACGACCTGGTCCGCTGCTACGCGGCGGCGACCGGGCACGGGACGGCGCCCGCCCGGCCGCCCGTCGACCCGGCCGGGCACGCCCGGTGGCAGCACCACCGCGTCCGCGCCGGCGAACTCGACGACCAGTTGGCGTGGTGGGAGCGGCGCCTCGCCGGCGCCTCGGCCACCGAACTCGCCCCCGACCGGATCCGCCCCGAGGTGCTGGGCTGGCGGGGCGGCCGGCGCACGGTGCGCCTCGACGCCGAGCTGACCGACCAGGTCCGGGCCACCGCCCGGCGGTACGCGGCCTCGCCGTTCATGGTGCTCCTGGCCGGCTTCGTCGCGCTGCTGCACCGGCAGACCGGCCAGTCCGACGTGGTGCTCGGCACGCCCGTCGCCGGCCGGGACCGGGTCGAGCTGGAGCCGCTGGTCAGCCTGCTGGTCAACACCGTCGTGCTGCGTACCGACGTCTCCGGCGATCCCACCTTCGCCGACCTGGTGGCCCGGGTGCGCGACGTCGTGCTGGACGCCCAGACCCACCACGAGGCCCCGTTCGAGCTGCTGGTGGAGCGGCTGCGCCCGGTCCGGGACCCGGCCCGCCACCCGCTGTTCCAGATCGTCTTCGCGATGAAGAACCTTCCCCCGTTCGAGCGGCTGCACGTCGGCCCGCTGGCGGTGGAGCTGCTCGACATGGTCGGCGAGGTGTCGAAGTTCGACCTCTCCGTGATGGCGTTCGAGGGCGACACGCACATCGACTGCGAGTTCGAGTTCAGCACCGAGCTGTTCGACGGCGAGCGCGTCGCGCAGCTGATGGCGCAGTACCGGGCGATCCTCGGCTCCCTCTGCGGCCGGCCGGACCGGCGCCTGTCGGCGGCGGCGCTGCTCGACCCCGAGGAGGAGGACCGGATCGTGCGCCGGTGGAGCGGCCGGGTCCGGGACTACCCGACCGTGCCGGTGCACCACCTGGTGGCGCGGCGGGCCCGGTCCGCGCCGGACTCGCCCGCCGTGCGGGCCGACGGCAGGACCCTGACGTACGGGGAACTGGACCGGCGCGCCGACGTCCTCGCCGCCCGGCTGCGGGCCGTCGGCGCGGGGCCCGGCCGGCCGGTGGCCGTCTGCCTGGAGCGGGGCCCCGAGCTGGTGACCGCCTTCCTCGCCGTGCTCAAGGCGGGCGCGGCGTACGTGCCGCTCGACCCCGGGTACCCGCCGGACCGGCTCACCTTCACGCTGGCCGACAGCGCGGCCTGCGCGGTGCTGACCGGCGAGGAACTGACCGGCCGGTTCGCGGCGACCCGCACCGCGGTGCTCGACGTCGCCGCCACCGCCACCGCTGACGCCGCCGCTGAGATCGCCGCCGCCGCCGAGGTCGTCGCCGCCACCGCCGACGCCGGGGCGGCCGCCGCGGTGGCCGCTCCGGCCGAGCCGGACCCACGGGAGGTCGCGTACGTCATCTACACCTCCGGCTCCAGCGGGCGCCCGAAGGGGGTGGAGGTCACCCACGGCGGGCTGGCCAACCTGGTGCACTGGCACCTCGACGCCTACCGGGTCGGGCCGCAGGACCGGGCCACCCTCGTGGCCAGCCCCGGCTTCGACGCCTGCACCTGGGAGCTCTGGGCGGCGCTGGCTGGCGGCGCGGCGCTGCACGTGCCGCCCGAGCCGGTCCGGGTCGCGCCCGACCGGCTGGCGAAATGGCTGGTCGACGAGGCGATCACGGTGACCTTCCTGCCCACCACCGTCGCCGAGGCGGTCCTGGCGGAGCCGGCGGTGACCGGCTCGGCGCTGCGGCTGCTGCTCACCGGGGGCGACGCGCTGACCCGGACGCCCCCGCCCGGCCTCGGCGCCCGGCTGGTCAACCACTACGGCCCGACGGAGAACACCGTGGTGGCGACGGCCGACCCGGTGCCCGCCCAGGACGGGCCGGTGGTGCACGCGCCCCCGATCGGGCGCGCCATCGCCAACGTCACCACCTACGTGCTCGACGGGGCCGGGCGCCCGGTGCCGGTCGGCGTGCCGGGGGAGCTCTGCCTCGGCGGGCTCCAGGTCGCCCGGGGCTACCTGCGGGACCCCCGCCGCACCGCCGAACGCTTCGTCCCCGATCCCTTCGGCGGCACGCCGGGCGGCCGGCTGTACCGCACCGGCGACCTCGTCCGCTGGCTGCCCGACGGGCGGCTGGACTTCCTCGGCCGGCTCGACAGCCAGCTCAAGGTGCGCGGATTCCGGGTCGAGCCGAGCGAGATCGAGGCGGTGCTGGTGACCCATCCCGCCGTCCGGGAGGCCGCCGTCGTCGTCCGGGGCGACGGTCCGGACCGCCGCGACCTCGCCGCGCTGCTCGTCCTCGCCGACGGCCCGGAGCCGACGTACGAGGAGGTGCGGAACGTGGCCCGCCGGCACCTGCCGGGCTACATGGTGCCGGCGGTCCTCGCCGTGGTGGACGCCCTGCCCGCCACCACCAACGGCAAGCTCGACCGGGAGCGGCTGTCCTGGCGCGACGGCCGGCCGCTGCGCCAGGAGAGCACCGCCGAGCCGCCGGTCGGCGCCACCGAGCGCGCCGTCGCCGAGGTGTGGGCCCTCGTGCTCGACGTTCCGCCGCTGGGCCGCACCGACAACTTCTTCGACCTCGGGGGCCACTCGTTCCTGGCGCTGCGCGCCCGCCAGCAACTCGCCGAGCGGCTCGGCGTCGAGCTGAACGTGGTCGACCTGTTCCAGTTCCCGACCGTGGCCTCGCTCGCGGCCCACCTGGACCGCATCCGGGCCACGCCGGAGCCGGCCGGGAAGCCGGAACCGGGGGCGTCGGACGGCTACGCGCAGCGCCGCCGGGCCGCGCTGCGCGGCGGCCTGGCACGTCGTCGACAGGCGCACGAACAGCGCCGCCTCGCGGAAGGGACCGACCGATGACCGAGTTGCCCGCGCACCTCGACGAGCAGTTCGACAACGCCCTGGCGGTGGTCGGAATGGCGGGTCGTTTTCCGGGGGCGTCGAACGTCGCGGAGTTCTGGCGGAACCTGTGTGCCGGGGTGGAGTCGGTGACGTTCTTCTCGCCGGAGGAGTTGGCGGCGGCGGGGGTGCCGGAGTCGGTGTACTCGCATCCGAGTTATGTGCCGGCGAAGGCGCGGTTGGACGGCGTGGAGTTGTTCGACGCGGAGTTCTTCGGGTTCAGCGCCCACGAGGCGGAGTTGACGGATCCGCAGCACCGGTTGTTCCTGGAGTGTGCGTGGGAGGCGTTGGAGGACGCGGCGTACGACCCGGCGCGTTTTCCGGGCCGGATCGGCGTGTACGCCGGCAGCTCGGTCAATTCGTATCTGCTCCGCGCGGTGGCCGCCGACCCGACCCTGATCTCCGACATGAGCGCGCTCATGGCCAACGAGAAGGACTTCCTCGCCACCCGGGTGGCGTACAAGTTCGATCTGCGCGGCCCGGCGATGACCGTCCAGTCGGCCTGCTCGACCTCGCTGGTGGCGATCCACCAGGCCTGCCAGGCGCTGCTGGCCGGGGAGTGCGACATGGCGCTGGCCGGCGGCGTCGGCGTCCGGGCCGAGGACGCCGAGGGCTACCGCCACCAGGACGGCATGGCGCTCTCCCCGGACGGGCACTGCCGCGCCTTCGACCGAGCGGCCGCCGGCACCGTCAACGGCAGCGGACTGGCCGTCGTGGTGTTGCGGCGGTTGGCGGATGCGGTGGTGGCGGGGGATGTGGTGCATGCGGTGGTGCGGGGTTCGGCGGTGAACAACGACGGTGGTGGTAAGGCGGGTTTTACGGCGCCGTCGGCGGTGGGTCAGGCGCAGGTGGTGGCGGATGCGTTGGCGGTGGCGGGGGTGTCGGCGTCGTCGGTGGGTTTTGTGGAGGCGCATGGGACGGGGACTCCGTTGGGGGATCCGATTGAGGTTGCGGGGTTGACGCGGGCGTTTCGGGTGGATGCGGATGGGGTGGGGTTTTGTGCGTTGGGGTCGGTGAAGACGAATGTGGGGCATTTGGATGCGGCGGCGGGGGTGGCGGGTTTTGTGAAGGCGGTGTTGGCGGTGCGGGAGGGTGTGGTGCCGCCGACGGTGCATTTTCGTGAGGCGAATCCGAAGTTGGCGTTGGAGTCGTCTCCGTTTTTTGTGAATGGTGAGTTGGTGTCGTGGCCGTTGGTGGGGGTGCGGCGGGCTGGTGTGTCGGCGTTGGGGGTTGGTGGGACGAATGCGCATGTGGTGTTGGAGCAGCCGCCTGGGGTGAGTTCGGGTGGTGGTGGTGTGGTGCGGGGTTGGCAGGTGGTGGTGGTGTCGGGGCGTACGCCGTCGGCTTTGGTGGAGGTGGGTCGTCGGGTTGGTGGGGTGTTGGCTGGCGGTGGGGTGGGTTTGGCGGATGTGGCGTTCACGTTGCAGGTGGGTCGGCGGCATTTCGAGCGTCGGCGGGCGGTGGTGTGTCGTGACGCCACCCAGGCCGCCGCGGCCCTGACCGGGGCGGACCCGGAGCGGCTGCTGACCGGCCGGGCCGGCGACCTGCCGCCCGCGCTCGTGTTCCTCTTCCCCGGCGGCGGCAGCCAGTACGTCGGCATGGGCCGCCAACTGCACGCCGCCGAGCCGGTCTTCGCCGAGCACCTGGACCGCTGCGCCGACCTGGCCGCCGCCCGCCTCGGCTACGACCTGCGCGAGGCGGTGCTCGCCGCCGACGGCGACCCCCGGGCGGCGGAGATCCTCGACACCACGGCGGGCCGGCTGACCGCCCTGTTCGCCGTCGAGTACGCGCTGGCCCGGCTGTGGGAGTCGTGGGGCGTGCGCCCGGAGGCCATGCTCGGCCACAGCAGCGGCGAGTACGTCGCCGCCTGCCTGGCCGGCGTCTTCGACCTCGCCGACGCCATCGACACCGTCGCCCTGCGCGGCCAGCTCATCGACCGGCTGCCCGAGGGCGCCATGCTCGCGGTCAACCTCGCCGAGCCCGACGCCGCCCGGTACGCGGGCGACGACCTCGACGTCGCGGCCGTCAACGGGCCCGAGCAGACCGTGCTCTCCGGCCCGGCCGCCGCCGTCGAGGCCGCCCGGGCGGCCCTGGACGCCGACGGGGTCCGCGCCAAGCTGGTGCGGGTGCGCCAGGCCGCGCACACCCGGATGCTCGACCCGCTGCTGGGCGAGTTCGCGGCGCACATGGCCACCGTCACGCTGCGGCCCCCGCAGGCGCGGGTCGGCTCCAACGTCACCGGCGGCTGGCTCACCGCCGCCGAGGCCACCGACCCCGGCTACTGGGTGCGCCACCTGCGGGCCACCGTCCGGTTCGGCGACAACCTGCGCACCGCCGCCGCCCTCCCGGACGCCGCCTTCCTGGAGGTCGGGCCGGGGCACGCGCTCGGCACCATGGCCCTGGCGATGAGCCGGGCCGCCGGCGCCGAGACCACCACGTCCATCGTGGCCTCCCTGCCCGCGTCGCCGGAGCAGGACGAGAACGAGACGCTGCTCGGCGCGCTGGCCCGGCTCTGGCTGGCCGGCGCGGCGATCGACTGGGCCGCCTTCTCCGCCGGTGAGCAGCGGCGCCGGGTGCCCCTGCCGACCTACCCGTTCGAGCGCCGCCGCTACAGCCTGCTCAACGGGTCGGCGCCCGCCGAGCGGGAGGCGCCGGCGGCGGCCGGCCCGAAGCACGACCGGCCCGACCTGCCCACGGAGTACGAACCACCGCGCACCGACATCGAGGAGACCGTCGCGCAGGCGTGGCGGGAACTGCTCGGCTACCGGGAGATCGGCGTCTTCGACGACTTCCTGCTGCTGGGCGGGGACTCGCTGCTGACCGGCCGGCTGGTGGCCCGCCTCCAGGACACCTTCCAGGTGCCGATCAGCGTCGCGGAGGCCTTCGCCCGTCGCACCGTCGCCCAGCAGGCAGACCTGCTCCAGGACCGGCTCCTCGCCGAGCTGGAGGGGCTCTCCGACTCCGACGCGGAACGCCTGATCAGCGAGACGGCCCCGGAGGCGGGGCGATGACGGCGACGCGCGGCGCCGCCGCCACCTCGATCCCGCTCCGGCCGCCCGGGCGGCCCGCCCCGCTGTCGTTCCAGCAGCGCCGGCTGTGGTTCCTGGACCGGCTGACGGGCGCCGACGCCGGCGTGCACAACATGGCGATCGCGCTGCGGCTCGCCGGCCCGCTCGACGTCGCGGCGCTGGACCGCGCGCTGCGCCTGATCCGCACCCGGCACGAGGCGCTGCGGACCACCGTCCACGACGACGGCGACGAGCCGGTCCAGGTGGTCGAGCCGGTCGACGACACCCCGATCGAGACGCTGGACCTCACGGCGGTGCCCGACGACCGGCGGCCGGCGAGGCTCGACGAGACGATCGCCGCCCGCGCCCGGGAACCCTTCGACCTGCGCCGCCCGCTGATCCGTACGCTGCTGGTCCGCCTCGCCGCCGACGAGCACGTGCTGCTGGTGACGATGCACCACATCATCGCCGACGGCTGGTCCGGGGGCGTGCTGGCGCGGGAGCTGGCGGAGGGCTACGCCGCGCTGCTGGCGGACCGGCCGCCGCGGCTGCCCCACCTGCCGTTGCAGTACCCGGACTTCGCGGCCTGGCAGCGCTCGTACCTGACCGGGCCGGTCCTGGAGCGGCAGCTCGGGTACTGGCGGGAGCGGCTGGCCGGCGCGCCGCTGGTGCTGGACCTGCCCACCGACCGGCCCCGGCCCGCCGTGCAGAGCCATCGCGGCGCCACCCTGCGCCTGGACCTGCCCGCCGACGTGGCCGCCGCGCTGCAACGGTTCGGCCGCGCCGAGCAGGTCAGCCCGTTCATGCTGGGCCTGGCCGTCTTCGCGGTGGTGCTGTCGCGCTGGTCCGGCCAGCGGGACCTGGTGATCGGCACGCCCGTGGCCAACCGCACCCGCGCCGAGCTGGAGCACCTGTTCGGCTTCTTCGCCAACACCCTGGCCCTGCGCACCCGGCTCGACGGGGAGCCGACCTTCCGGCAGCTGCTCGACCGGGTACGCGCCGACCTGTCCGCGGACTTCGCCCACCAGGACGTGCCGTTCGAGATGCTGGTCGACGCGCTGCACCCGGTCCGCGACCTGAGCCGGCACCCCGTCTTCCAGACCCTGTTCAGCTGGCAGGACGAGCCGATGCGGCCGTTCCGCACCGGCGGGCTGGTCGTCACGCCGATCCCGCAGCACAGCGGCAACTCCCAGTTCGACCTGTCGTTCTACGCCCACCGCACCGGCGACGACGCCGTCTTCTGCATCGTCGAGTACGCCACGGACCTCTTCGACGCCGACACCGTCCGCGGGCTGGCCGACCAGTTCGTCGTCGCGCTGCGGCACGCCGTGGCCGACCCGGACCGGCCGGTGGCCCGGCTGCCGCTGCTCGACGCCGAACAGCACCGCCGGGTCACCGTCGACTGGAACGACACCGCCGTGCCGGTGCCCACCGGCTGCGTGCACGACCTGGTGACGGCGCAGGCCGCCCGTACCCCGGACGCGGTCGCGCTGACCTGCGGCGGGCGCGCGCACACCTACCGCGAACTGGACGAGCGGGCGGAGCGGCTGGCCCACCGGCTGCGCGCCGCCGGCGCCGGCCCGGGTCGCCTGGTCGGGGTCTGCCTGCCCCGGGGCGCCGACCTCGTGGTGGCCCTGCTGGCGGTGCTGCGCTGCGGGGCGGCGTACCTGCCCCTCGACCCGGCGCACCCGGCGAGCCGGCACGCCGGCCTGCTGGACGACGCCGCCGCCGAGCTGGTGGTCACCGCCGACGGGTGGGCCGACCGCTTCCCCGGCCGGCGGACCTGCCCGCCGTACGCCCCGGCCGACGACCCGACGCCCGACGCCCCGCTGCCCCGGGTGGACCCGGAGGCGCCGGCCTACCTGCTGCACACCTCCGGCTCGACGGGGCGGCCGAAGGGCGTGCTGGTGCCGCACCGGGCGGTTGTCGACTTCCTGGTCGGCGTCCGCACCCGCCCCGGCCTGCTGCCGTCCGACGTGGTCCTCGCGGTCAGCACCATCTGCTTCGACATCGCGCTCTACGAGGTCCTCGCCCCCCTCACCGTCGGCGCGCACGTGGTGCTCGCCACCGAGGACGACGTACGCCAGGGCGACAGCCTGCTCCGGCTCGTCCGGGAGCACCGGGCGACCGTGCTCGACGGCACGCCCTCGACCTGGCGGCTGCTTGTCGGCGCCGGCTGGGACGGCGGCGACCTGCGGCTGGCGGTCTCCACCGCGGAGGCCCTCACCCCGGAACTCGCCGAGCAGCTGCTCGACCGGTGCCCCGAGGTCTGGAACATGTACGGCCCCACCGAGACCACGGTGTGGGCGGCCGGCCACCGGGTCCGGCGCGGCGAACGGCCGACCCCGATCGGCCGACCCACCCCCAACACCCGGCTGTACGTGCTGGACGCCGCGGGCGAACCGGTGCCGCCCGGGGTGCCGGGCGAGCTGTACGTCGGCGGCGCCGGGGTGGCCCACGGATACCTCGGCGCGCCGGCCACCACCGCCGCCCGCTTCGTGCCCGACCCGTACGGCCCGCCCGGAGCCCGGCTCTACCGGACCGGGGACGTGGTGCGGCTGCGCCCGGACGGGGTCGTCCAGTACCTCGGCCGCACCGACAACCAGGTGAAGCTGCGCGGCTACCGCATCGAGCTGGGCGAGATCGAGGCGACGCTGCGCCGGCACCGGTCGGTCGCCGACGTGGCGGTCCTGCTGGAGGGTGCCGACCCGGTCCGCCGGCACCTGGTGGCCTACCTGGTGGGGCGGGGCGACGCCGCGCCGGACGCCGCCGAGCTGCGGTCGTGGTGCGCGGCGACGCTGCCGGCGTACATGGTCCCCGCCCGGTACGTCGCCCTGCCGGCGCTGCCGCTGAACAGCAACGGCAAGGTGGACCGGCGGGCTCTGGCGCAGACGCCGGGCACGGACCTGACGGCGGGCGCCGCCGGCCCGGGCGCGCCGCTGGGCGCCACCGCCCGCCGGGTCGCCGAGGTGTGGCGCGACCTGCTGGGCCGCGACTGCGGCCCGCACGAGAACTTCTTCGACGCGGGCGGCCACTCGCTGCTCGCGGTCGAACTCCAGCGCACCCTCGCCGACCGGTTCGGCGTGGACCTGGCGCTGCTGACCGTCTTCGAGTTCCCGACCATCGTCGGGCTGGCCACGTACCTCGACGCGGCGGCGGGTCCGACCGCCGCCGCGCCGACCGGGCCCGCACCGGCGATCGACGTGGAGTACGGCCGCCGACGGCGGTCCGCCCACCGGCTCCGGCCACGAACCGGCCCGGCCATCCACCAGCCACCGAGAGGGGAAGCCCATGACGCCGGCCCGAACCGCTGAGACCAACCCGGGCACCACCGCCGCGGAACTGCCCGAGGAACTGGAGAACGCCCTGGCGGTGGTCGGCCTGGCGGGTCGTTTTCCGGGGGCGTCGAACGTCGCGGAGTTCTGGCGGAATCTGTGTGCCGGGGTGGAGTCGGTGACGTTCTTCTCGCCGGAGGAGTTGGCGGCGGCGGGGGTGCCGGAGTCGGTGTACTCGCATCCGAGTTACGTGCCGGCGAAGGCGCGGTTGGACGGCGTGGAGTTGTTCGACGCGGAGTTCTTCGGGTTCAACGCCCACGAGGCGGAGATGACGGATCCGCAGCACCGGCTGTTCCTGGAGTGCGCGTGGGAGGCGCTGGAGGACGCCGCGTACGACCCGGCGCGTTTCCCGGGCCGCATCGGCGTATACGCCGGCCAGTCCATGAACACGTACTCGCTCTACAACATCATGCGCAATCCCGCGCTGGCGCAGGCGTTCTACCTCGACTACCTGCCCATGATGATCAGCTCCAACGACGACTTCCTGGCCACCCGGGTGGCGTACAAGCTGGATCTGCACGGCCCGGCGATGACCATCCAGACCGCGTGCTCGACGGGCCTGGTGGCGATCCACCAGGCGTGCCAGTCGCTGCTGGCGGGGGAGTGCGACATGGCCCTGGCCGGCGGCGTCGGGGTGAAGATCCCGGAGAACGTCGGCCACGTCTACCGCGAGGGCACCGGCCTGTCCCCGGACGGGCACTGCCGCGCGTTCGACCGCAACGCGAGCGGGATCGTCGGCGGCAGCGGCGTGGGTGTCGTGGTGTTGCGGCGGTTGGCGGATGCGGTGGTGGCGGGGGATGTGGTGCATGCGGTGGTGCGGGGTTCGGCGGTGAACAACGACGGTGGTGGTAAGGCGGGTTTTACGGCGCCGTCGGCGGTGGGTCAGGCGCAGGTGGTGGCGGATGCGTTGGCGGTGGCGGGGGTGTCGGCGTCGTCGGTGGGTTTTGTGGAGGCGCATGGGACGGGGACTCCGTTGGGGGATCCGATTGAGGTTGCGGGGTTGACGCGGGCGTTTCGGGTGGATGCGGATGGGGTGGGGTTTTGTGCGTTGGGGTCGGTGAAGACGAATGTGGGGCATTTGGATGCGGCGGCGGGGGTGGCGGGTTTTGTGAAGGCGGTGTTGGCGGTGCGGGAGGGTGTGGTGCCGCCGACGGTGCATTTTCGTGAGGCGAATCCGAAGTTGGCGTTGGAGTCGTCTCCGTTTTTTGTGAATGGTGAGTTGGTGTCGTGGCCGTTGGTGGGGGTGCGGCGGGCTGGTGTGTCGGCGTTGGGGGTTGGTGGGACGAATGCGCATGTGGTGTTGGAGCAGCCGCCTGGGGTGAGTTCGGGTGGTGGTGGTGTGGTGCGGGGTTGGCAGGTGGTGGTGGTGTCGGGGCGTACGCCGTCGGCTTTGGTGGAGGTGGGTCGTCGGGTTGGTGGGGTGTTGGCTGGCGGTGGGGTGGGTTTGGCGGATGTGGCGTTCACGTTGCAGGTGGGTCGGCGGCATTTCGAGCGTCGGCGGGCGGTGGTGTGTCGTGACGCCACCCAGGCCGCCGCGGCGCTGAACACCCCGCCGGGCGCAGCCGTCGACTTCCGCCCCGGCCGCAGGGTCGCCTTCCTCTTTCCCGGCGGCGGCAGCCAGTACGTCGGCATGGGCCGGCAGCTCTACGCCGACGAGCCGGTCTTCGCCGAGCACCTGGACCGCTGCGCCGACCTGGCCGCCGCCCGGCTCGGCTTCGACCTGCGCGACGTGGTCCGCGCCCCCGACGGCGACCGGGCCGTGCAGGAGTTCCTCGGCACGTCCGCCGGGGTGACCACCGCCCTGTTCGCCGTCGAGTACGCGCTGGCCCGGCTGTGGGAGTCGTGGGGCGTGCGCCCCGACGCGATGCTCGGCCACAGCGGCGGCGAGTACGTGGCCGCCTGCCTGGCCGGCGTCTTCGACCTCGCCGACGCCAACGACACCGTCGCC
>NZ_JBSGDY010000120.1:0-19568 GCF_053602615.1 Micromonospora sp. NPDC004336 | reverse complement strand
GGGCGGGGCCGGGCACGGGCGGGGCCGGGCACGGGCGGGGCCGGGCACGGGCGGGGCCGGCCGAGAGGCGGGGCGGCGGAGGGGGCAGGTGGGGGATCTACTACCGGGGGTAGGATTGCGGCGTGACTCGGCTCGGTGATCTCGAACGTGCGGTGATGGACGTGCTGTGGGACTCGGTCCCGGCCACGTCGGACGGGATCACCGTGCGCGAGGTGGCCGACGCGCTGGACGGCCGCGAGTTGGCGTACACCACGGTGATGACCGTGCTGGACCGGCTCGCCGGCAAGGGCATGGTGCAGCGCGAGCGGGAGGGGCGGGCCTGGCGTTACCGGGCCGCCGCCAGCCGCGAGGCGCACATCGCCCAGCTCATGCTCGACGCCCTCGACCTCGGCGGCAGCCGGGACGCCGCGCTGGTGCGCTTCGCCCGCTCGGTGACCGGCACCGAGGCCGAGGTGCTGCGCGCCGCGCTGGCCGCCGACGCCAGCGGCCTGCCGGCCGCCGCGGGTGAGCTGACCGACCGGGTCGAGGCGCCGACCGACCGGGTGGTCCGGCCACCCGTCGCCGACGAGGTCGTGGACCGGTAGGGCGGCGGCCGTGGCGTACGCTCTGCACTTCGCCGCGTCGATGGCGGCCTGCCTGCTGACCGCGCAGGTGCTGGCCCGCTCCACCTGGACGTGGCGCAGCCCCCGGGTGGCGATCGTCTGCTGGCAGGCGGTCGGGCTGGCGCTCGGCCTCTCCGAGATGGGCCTGCCGATCGCGGTGGGGCTGGCGCCTTACGACCGGCCGACCGGAAGCGCGCTGCTGGCCCTGGCTGACGACCTGGTGCACGGCACCCTGCCGCCCGGCCTCGGGGCCGTCCAGCTGAGCCTGGTCGCACTCGGCTTCGGCATCGGGGCGGTGCTGCTCACCACGACCGTACGCACCCTGCTGCACACCGTGCGGGCCCAGCGCCGGCACCGGGAGCTGCTCGCCCTGGTGGCCCGGAACGATCCGGCGGCGCCCGGCGCGCTGGTGCTCGACCACCCGAGCGCGGCGGCGTACTGCCTGCCGGGGGTGAGGCCGCAGGTGGTGGTCAGCGCCGGGACGCTCAGCCTGCTGGACCGCGCCGAGTTGGCGGCGGTGCTCAGCCACGAGCGGGCGCACGCCCAGGAGCGGCACGACCTGGTGCTGCTGCCGTTCACCGCGCTCTGCCGGGCGCTGCCCTGGTTCGGCTGGGTCCGCGGGATCCACGAGCGGGTCGCCCTGCTGGTCGAGATGCGCGCCGACGACAAGGCCCGGGAGGCGCACCCCGAGGCGTTGGGCCGCGCGCTGCGCCGGTTCGCCGCGGCCGGCCACCGGGTCACGCCGGCCGGCGCCCTCGGCCTGGGCGACCGCGACCTGGACGTCCGGGTGCAACGCCTGCTCGTCGCCGACCGGCCGCCCCGGGTGCTCGGCGCCGTCGCCCTGTCGGTGGCCACCACGCTGGCCGCCCTGCCGATCTCGCTCTTCCTCAGCTGACCCGGCGTTCACCCTCCGCCCGCCCGGCGCGTCGACCGGGCTGATCCGGCACGCCGAACCCGCCCCCCAAACTACTACGCCTTGTCGTACTCTCGTCTACGACACGACGTAGTAGTTATGTGTAGAGAATCTACGTGTAGGCTCACTACGACAAGTGAGCCGACAGTACGGAGAGCCGGCCATGGACACGCTGCTCCTCGCCCGCCTGCAGTTCGCCACCACCACCTCGATCCACTTCCTCTTCGTGGTGGTCACGCTCGGCCTGGTCACCCTGCTCGTGGGGCTGCAGACCACCGCGGTGCTGACCGGCAAGCCGGTCTACTGGCGGCTGACCCGCTTCTGGGGCCAGCTCTACGTGATCAACTACGTGCTCGGCATCGCCACCGGCATCGTGATGGAGTTCCAGTTCGGGCTGAACTGGAGCGGCCTGTCGCGCTACGTCGGCAACGTCTTCGGGGCGCCGCTGGCCATCGAGACGCTTGTCGCCTTCTTCCTGGAGTCGACGTTCCTCGGCATGTGGATCTTCGGCTGGCACCGGCTGCGCCGGGGCGTCCACCTCGCCCTGCTCTGGGGCGTCGCGCTCACGGCGTACGCCTCCGCCTTCTGGATCATGGTGGCGAACTCCTGGCTGCAGAACCCGGTCGGCCACGAGGTGCGCGACGGCGTCGCCCACCTCACCGACTTCTCGGCGCTGCTGACCAACCCCAGCCTCGGCATGGCCTTCGGGCACGTGGTCGCCGCGGCGCTGCTGGTCGGCGGGATGCTGATGGCCGCGGTCAGCGCCTGGCACCTGATCCGGCGCACCCCCGACTTCGCGCTGTTCCGCACCTCGCTGCGGATCGGCCTGGTCACCGCCGCGCTGTCGATCACCATGGTGCAGGGCTTCGGCTTCGCCCAGTTCGGCCCGGTCGGGCAGGTGCAGCCCACCAAGTTCGGCGGCGGCCCCGCGGCCGACGAACTGGTCGCCGACTGGACCGCCCGCTTCGGCCCCGGCGACTACACCCCGCCGGTGCTCGCCAGCGTCGGCCTCGGCTTCATGATCCTGATCGGTTTCGGCCTCGGCCTGCTCTGGCTGCTGCTCCCGCTGCTCTGGCGGGACTGGGCCATCCGGCTGCGCTTCCCCCTCTGGCTGGTGCTGCTCGCCCTGCCGCTGCCGTTCGTGGCGGTGATCCTCGGCTGGATCTCCCGCGAGGTCGGCCGCCAGCCCTGGGTCGCGTACGGGCTGCTGCCGGTGGACCAGGCGGTGTCGCCGGTCAGCCCCTGGCTGATGCTCGCCTCGCTCGTCGGCTTCAGCCTGCTGCTCGGCGCCCTGGCCGTCACCAACTGGGTGCTGCTGGCCAGGCACGCCGCCCGGGGCGCGGCCGACCCCGCGCTGGGCCGCCCGCCGCGGCAGCCGCCCGCCGACCCCCGCCCCGAGCCCGCCTTCGCCTGAGGAGACGACGTGGAACTCGCCTGGTACGCCCTGCTCGGCCTCTTCTTCGCCACCTACCTGGTGCTCGGCGGCTACGACTACGGCGTCGGCCTCCTGCTCGCCCGGGGCGCCGACCCGGCCCGCCGCCGCGCCGCCCTGAACGCCGTCGGCCCGTTCTTCCTCGGCAACGAGGTGTGGCTCGTGGCCGCCGTCGGCATCCTCTTCGGCGCGTTCCCCGTGCTGGAGGGGGAGCTGCTCGCCGGCTTCTACCCGGCGGTGGTGGGCGCGCTGGTCGGGGTGATCCTGGTGACCGCCGGGGTGCAGCTGCGCAGCCGCCCGGCCGGGGCCCGGGCCCGCGCCGCGTGGGACCGGGTCGTGGTCGCCGGCAGCGTGCTCGCCGCGCTCGGCTGGGGCGCCCTGCTGGCCGGGCTGCTCCAGGGCGTACCGCTGCGCGCCGACGGCCACGTCGCCGGCGTGACCCACCTGTTCACCCCCTTCGTGGCCGCCGCCGGGCTCGCGGTCGTCGCGCTGGTCGCGCTGCACGGTGCGACATTCCTCACCCTCCGGCTGCCGGCCGCCGAGGCCGCGCCGGTCGGGCGGCTGGCCCGCCGGCTCGTCCCCGTGGCGCTCGTCGCCGTCGGCGCGGCCACCGCGCTGGGCCTGCTCTCCGCCGACGTACGCGCCGCGGTCGGGCAGCCCGTGGCGGCCGTACTGCTGCCGGTGCTGCTGGTGTCGGTGCTGGTGGGGGCCCGGGTGGCGCTCGCCCGGCGGCGGCCGGGCCTGGCCTTCGCCGCCACCGGGGCGGCCCTCGCGCTGCCGGTCGCGCTCGTCGGCGCGGCCCTCTGGCCGCACGCGCTGGTCTCCACGGTCGACCCCGGGGCGTCCCTGACCGTGGCCGAGGCGGCGGCGAGCACACCCACGCTGCGGCTGCTGGGCTGGCTGACGCTGCCGCTCCTGCCGGCCCTACTAGGCTTTCAGGCGATGTGCTGGTGGGTTTTCCGGGGACGGACCGACGGCAGGGCACCGGTGTACTGGTGAACCGCCGTCCCTTCGACCCGCGACTGCTGCGCCGGGTCCCCGCGGCCCGGCGCGACCTCGCCGTGCTCGCGCTGCTCGGAGTGCTGGCCGCGGGGCTGGTCGTCGCGCAGGCCACCGCGCTGGCCGCGCTGCTGGCGACCGCGTTCGACGGGCGGCTGGACCGGCCCGCGCTGGCCGGTTTCGTCGCCGCCGTGGCCGCCCGGTCGGTGCTGGTGTGGGCGCAGGGCACGGTCTCCGCGCGGGTCGCCGCGACGGTCAAGGCGGCGCTGCGCGCGGAGCTGTTGGGGGCGGTCGGGCGGCAGGGCCCCGGCTGGGTCGCCGGCCAGCGCGCCGGGCAGCTCGCCACGCTGGCCGGGCGCGGGCTGGACGCGCTGGACGCCTACTTCACCGGCTACCTGCCGCAGCTCGTGCTGAGCGTCACCGTGCCGGCCGCCGTGCTGCTGCGGGTCTTCGTCGCCGACTGGGGCTCGGCGCTGATCATCGCGGCGACCCTGCCGCTGATCCCGATCTTCGGCGCGCTGCTCGGCTGGCAGGCGCAGGCCGCCACCGAGCGGCAGTGGCGGCGGCTGTCGCTGCTCGGCGGGCACTTCCTCGACATGGTCGCCGGGCTGCCCACGCTGCGCGCGTTCGGCCGGGCCGGGGCGCAGACCGACGTGGTCCGCCGGATGGCCGACGGGCACCGCGTGGCGACCATGAAGACGCTGCGGATCGCGTTCCTCTCCGCCCTGGTGCTGGAGCTGGTGGCCACCCTCTCGGTGGCGCTGGTCGCCGTGCCGGTGGGCGTACGGCTGCTCGGCGGCGGGCTGACCCTGCAGACCGCGCTGCTGGTGCTGCTGCTCACGCCGGAGGCGTACCTGCCGCTGCGGGCGGCCGGCAGCCGCTTCCACGCCAGCATGGAGGGCCTGACCGCGCTGGACGAGGCACTCACGCTCTCGGCCGCCGCCCCCGCCGCGCCGGCCGGGGCCGGGACCGCCCCCGACGGCCGGGGGGTGATCCGGTTCGAGTCGGTGACCGTCGAGTACGAGCGAACCACCGCCCTGCGCGACGTCACGCTGACCATCCGGCCGGGCGAACGCGTCGCGGTCATCGGCCCGAGCGGCGCCGGCAAAAGCACCCTGCTCGGCCTGCTCCTCGGCTTCGTCGCCCCGACCGCCGGCCGGGTCACGGTGGGCGGGGCGGACCTGGCCGGCACCGACCTTGACGCCTGGCGCCGCCAGGTGGCCTGGGTGCCGCAGCGGGCCCACCTCTTCGCCGCCTCGCTGGCCGACAACATCCGCCTCGGCGCCCCCGACACCCCCGACGCGGCCCTCGGCTCCGCCGTCCACGACGCCGCCCTCGCCGACGTGGTCGCCGGCCTGCCGGAGGGGCTGGCCACCGTGCTCGGCGAGCGCGGGCACGGCCTGTCCAGCGGGCAGCGGCAGCGCGTCGCGCTGGCCCGCGCGTTCCTGCGGGACGCCCCGCTGGTGCTGCTCGACGAGCCCACCGCCCGGCTGGACACCGCCAGCGAGGCGGTCGTCCTCGACGCCACCCGTCGGCTGGTGGCCGGGCGGACGGCGGTGCTGGTGGCCCACCGGCCGGCGCTGCTCGCCGACGCGGACCGGATCCTGCGCATCGAGGACGGCCGGGTCACGGAGCTGACCCCGGCGGCGGCCGGGGAGGCGACCCGATGACCGACGAGCCGAGGCCCGCCGGCGACGACGCCGGGATCCGCCCGGAGACCGGGGCCCCCGCCGGGCCGGGGCGCGTCCGCTCCCCCGAGCGCACCGTCCTGCGGCTGGCCCGGCCCTACCTGGACCGGCTGGTCGGAGCGGGGCTGCTCGCCGCCGCCACCGAGTTCGCCGGCCTCGCCCTGATGGCCACCGCGACCTGGCTGCTGATGAGCGCCGCCGGCCGGCCCCCGCTGGACCGCCTCACCGTGGCGATCGTCGCGGTCCGGGCGCTCGCCGTGAGCCGGGGCGTACTCCGCTACACCGAGCGGCTCGCCGGGCACGACGCCGTGCTGCGGATGATCACCGACGTGCGGGCCCGGGTGTTCGCGACCCTCGCCGCCCGCCCGACCCTGCGGCAGCGCTCGGGGGACGCGCTGAGCCGGCTCGTCTCCGACGTGGAGGCCGTCCAGGACCTGCTGCTGCGGGTGCTGGTGCCGGCCTCGGCGGCGGCCCTGGTCAGCGTGGTCGCGGTCGGCGGGGCGGCGCTGATCTCGCCGGCCGCCGCCGGTGCGCTCGCCGTCGGGCTGCTGGTCGCCGGCGTCGCGCTGCCCGCCCTGGCCACCGCGCTGACCCGGCGCGCCGCCGCCGAACTCGCCCCGCTGCGCGGCGCGCTCGCCGTGGACGCGGTCGACCTCACCCACGGCGCCGCCGACCTGGCCGCGTTCGGCGCCACCGGGCACGCGCTGGACGCGGCCGACCGACGCGCCCGACGCCTGGCCCGGCTGGAGCGCCGGCTCGCCGCGACCGGCTTCGCCGTCGACGGGGCCGGGGTGCTGGTCTCCGGGCTGACCTCCGGCGCGGTGGTGCTCGCCGCGCTCGCGGCGGACGTCGACGGGGTGCTGGTCGGCGTGCTGGCGGTCGGCACGCTCGCCGCCGTCGAGATCGCGCTGGCGCTGGTCGGGGCGGCCCGGCAGTGGACCCAGCTCCGCACCGGCCTGACCCGGGTGGCCGCCCTGCTGGGCTCCTCGGCCGCGCCGCCCGAGTCCGGCGACACACCGGTCGGCCCCGGCCCGTACGACGTGCGGTTCGCCGAGGTGACCGTGCGGCACCGCGAGGGCGCCGCACCGGCCCTCGACGGGTTCGACCTCCACCTGCCGCCGGGCCGCCGGGTGGCCGTGGTCGGCCCGAGCGGCGCCGGCAAGAGCACCCTCGCCGCCGTCCTCACCGGGTCGGTACGCCCGGAGCGCGGGCAGGTCACCCTGGACGGGCGGGACCTGTGGGCGTACCGCGCCGCGGAGCTGCCCCGCGCGGTCGGCGGGCTGCTCGCCGAGGCGTACGTCTTCCACGCCACCGTGCGGGAGAACCTGCTGCTCGGGCGGCCGGGCGCCGACGAGGACGAGCTGGCGGCGGCGACCGCGGCGGCCGGCCTGCTCGACTGGGTACGCGAGCAGCCGGACGGCTGGGACACGGTGGTCGGCGAGGAGGGCGGCCAGCTCTCCGGCGGCCAGCGGCAGCGGCTCGCGCTGGCCCGGGCGCTGCTCGCGGCGCCGGGCTTCCTGGTGCTCGACGAGCCGACCGAGGGGCTCGACCCCGCCGCCGCCGACGCGGTGCTCGCCTCGACGCTGGCGGCCACCCCGGCCGGGCACTCCGTGCTGCTGATCAGCCACCGGCTCAGCGGCCTGGCGGACCTCGACGAGATCGTGGTGCTGGACGCGGGCCGGGTGACCCAGCGCGGCCGGCACGCCGAGCTGGTCGCCGCCCCCGGCTGGTACCGGGACCAGTGGCTGCTCCAGGAGGCGGCCGAACGCGGATACCTGGCGCTGCGGCCCTGACCGCCGCGCCTCCGCCGGTGCGCCCCCAACCCCGAGCCGCGCCCACCCCGAGCCGCGCCCACCCCGAGCCGCGCCCTCCCCGAGCCGCGCCCACCCCGAGCCGCGCCCACCCCGAGCCGCGTCCTCCCCGAGCCCGCACCTCCGGGTCGGGCCAGGGTTGTCCCGGACGCCGCCCGCCGGCCACCCGTGCCAGGGTGGTGCCATGCGGGGCGACGACGCGACGATGGTGGAGGAACGGCTGCGGGAGCTGGACGCGCGCCTGCGCGGGCCGCGCCGGTTGAAGTCCGACCTGCTGACCGAGGCGCGGCACGGCCTGCTGGACGCCGTCGACGCGTACCGGGAGGACGGGCTGCCGGCGGCGGAGGCCCAGCGGCGGGCGGTGGCCGAGTTCGGCTCACCGGCGCAGCTGGCCCCGGCCTACCAGGCGGAGCTGGCGGTGGGGGCGCTGCGCGGGCTGTCGCTGCGGGTCGTCGGGCTGGCCGCGGTCGCGTTCGTCGCCGGCGACCTGACCTGGCAGGGGTCGAGCTGGAGCGACGGCCCCCGCCCGCCGGCCGGCTACGTGCTCCTGTCGACCTCGGTGAACTGGATCTGGGCCGTCGCCTTCGTGCTGGCGGCGACCGGGCTGCTGCTGGCCGGGCCGGGCCGCTGGGCGCTGCGCGGCGGCGGCGCGGCCGGCCGGGCGGTGGGCACCGCCCTGACCGGCGTCCTCGCCCTCGGCGTGCTGGCCGGCGCGGGCCTCTTCGCGTGGTCGATCGGGCTGTGGGAGGCCGCGCTCACCTGGCCGCCCATGCTCGTCGGCGCGGTGGCGGCCGCCGCTGGCTACCTGTGGCTCGGCCGGGCCGCCCGCACCTGGCTGCTCGCCGCCCGCTCGACCGGGCGGTCGTCCACGCCGGCACCGGCCGCCTGACCCGGGCGGCCGGCCCGCGCGGCCCCGACCGGCGGACGGTTCCCGCGGCCACCGGCGAGCCGGCCTGAAGCGACGCGGCAGCGCGCGGCCTGGGCGGCGCGGGCGGCGCGGGGCGGCGCGGGGCGACCTGACTTGGCGCGCCGATCCGGCCGGCGCCGGGCGGCGTCAGGCGGGAGCGGTGGGCGGGGCGTCGGTGTCGAGGAACCGGCCGACCGTGCTGCTGAACTCGCGCCACCCGGACCGCTCCCCGGCCAGCGCCCGCCGCCCCGCGTCGGTGAGCTGGTAGGTCCGCCGCTCCCGGCCGTTGACGGTGCTCCAGGTGCTGGCCACGTGACCGGCCCGCTCCAGCCGGCGCAGCGCCGGATAGATGGTGCCGGTCGGCAGGTCGAGCTGGCCGTCGCTGCGGGCCCGCAGCGCCTCGATGATGGCGTAGCCGTGCAGCGCGCCCCGCTCCAGCACCGCGAGCAGCAGCGCGTCGAGGTGTCCGTGCAGCGCCTGGGGCTTCATGCGTAGCAAGGCTACTTGTTCGCGGGCCGCTCCGCCACCGGGGTGCGGGCACCGGCCCCCCGGAGCCGCCCACTAGGGTATGTGCCCAGAGTCACTCGTCGGCGGCGGACGCCGGCGGGTGGGCAACCCGAAGCACACGGAGGTCAGCGTGGCCCGCCAGTCGCCCCAACGGCCCGACGCCGACGAGCCCGAGCTCGACGACGTGGACGACCCGGCCGAGTCCGACACCGCAACCGTCTCCGCCGAGGCCGCCCGCGCCCTCTGGGACGAGCTGCGCATCGACCCGGTGGAGATCGCGCTGCCCGCCGGCACCGGCTACACGCTGCGGGCGTACCGGCCGGCGCGGGAGCTGACCCCGACCGACGTCGCCGAGCGCGACCAGGACGACCCGTTCCTGGCCCGTCGCCAGGCCGTCGACGAGGAGGAGGACGAGGACGACGAGACCGTCGTCATCCTCGACGAGGACGTCGCCCAGGAGTTCGCCGATAGCGACGAGGAGGACGGCAAGACCCGTCGCGACGCCGCCGACGACGAGGACGCCGAGGACTCCGAGACGGCCGCCGAGGCCGAGGACGAGGCGGGCGACGAGGAGGTCCCGGTCTTCCTCAGCCACCGCGGCAAGCTGCTGCTGTTCAAGACCCCCGAGTCGCTGGTCAGCTTCATCCGTTCCGGCGCGCCCAACGACCTGTCTCAACTGGACAGCTGGAACGAACTGTCCGAACGGGTGGAACCGGCCGACATCGCGCCGCTCGACGAGGACATCTACGAGCTCGACCTGGTGGTGGAGAACCTCCGCGGCGGGCACGACACCTGGGACCCGACGCTACTCATCGAGGCGGGCGAGGTGGCCCGCGACCTGGCGTACGCGCTGCGGCTGCCCGCCGTGCTGGACATGCTCTCCGCCGGCTCCAGCCTCGACGACCTGGACGAGGCGCTGCGCGCCACGGTCAACGGCGGCGTCGGCGGTTTCTTCGGCCGGCGCCGGCTGAAGAAAATCGGGGCACAAACCGCAAGTCTGGGTTGGCGCACCATTGTCGGCAAGATCTCTGCGATCGTGGACTGGCGCGACTGACCCTTTACGGGGAGCATCAGTCTCTGGCAGTGAAAGCCTTGTGTCCCGGGAGGAGGACGACGCCGTGGCGCTCGTGCGCGTGTACTGCGGTCTGGCCTCGGCGGATCCGGCCGACCGATCGGCTTCGGCCGGTTCGACGCTGACGTCCGCTGTGGTCGACGACGCAGGCCGTCTGCTGCA
The DNA here is from genome assembly GCF_053602615.1 of Micromonospora sp. NPDC004336. Taxonomy (NCBI): domain Bacteria; kingdom Bacillati; phylum Actinomycetota; class Actinomycetes; order Micromonosporales; family Micromonosporaceae; genus Micromonospora; species Micromonospora sp. NPDC004336. Next base: position 9,475 of record NZ_JBSGDY010000120.1, on the reverse strand, counting down.
CGTCTGCGAGATCGGCGACGAGCCGGCTGGCTACGCCCAGCTGGTCGCGCTGCTCGTGGAGCGGTCGGGCGGGCCGAGCGGAGCGGCGATCGCCGCCGACAGCGACGACCACACGGTCACCTCGCTGCTCAGTGCGGCGGGTCGTCCCCTGGCGATCGCCGACGACGACTCCGTCGACGATTTCGCCGAGCGGTTCGCCGACGACGACTCCCTGGAGGAGATGCAGTCGCCCCCGGCCGAGCGGCGCGCCGTCGGCCTGGCCCGCGCCCTGCAGGCCGGCGCGCTCTCCGCCGTCACCCTCCCCGCGCCCCGCGACCTCGCGGGATACAAGCAGGTGCTCGCCGCGCACGCCGCCCTGGCCAGCGGCCGGCACTCCGCCGCCGTCGCGCTGCGCGAGGTGCTGCGCGAGCTCTACCCGGCCGCGCTGCGCGCCTACCCCGACCCGGCCGAGCCGGTCTCGCTGGCGGTGCTGGACGCGCTGCCCGAGCCGGGCATGCTGGGCGGGCGCGAGGTCTCGGTCGCCGCCGACGCGGTCGCGGCGCACCTCGCCGCCGACGGCGTCGCCAGCGCCGAGCAGCTCACCGAGGCGGTGACCGCCCTGCGGGTCGCCATCAGCGAGACGCCGCGACGCGCCACCGTCAACCGCGCGCTGACCTCCGCCGTGGCGGAGACCGTGCGGCAGGCCGTCGCCTCCGTCCGGGCCTGCGACGCCGGCTGCGAGGCCCTCGTCGGCGCGCTCAACGCCCGGGCCGGCACGCCCGCCGAGCCGGCACCCGGGCGTCGGGCCGCGGCCCGGCGCGGCGAGCCGGTCGGCGACCTGCCCGGCCTCGCCCCCGCCGGGGCCGGGCCGCGCCCCGTCCGGCCCACCGAACCCGAGCCGGCCCCGACCGGCGGCCGGCGGAGCCGGCCGGAGCCCGTCTCCGGCCCGACGCCGCCCCCCGCGCCGCGGCCGCTCGGCCCCCCGCCGGTCGCCCCGGCCCCGATCACCCCGCCGCCCGTCGCCCCGGCGCCGGTGACCCCGGCCGCGGTGGCCGGTCCCCCGGTCTCCGCGCCGCCGGCGCGGCCCGCCCCGGCGCCGAGCCGCATCGACGGCCCCACCAACCGCCCGGTCTCCGCGCCGCCGCCCCCGCCGCCCGGCATCACCCCGATCGCCCCGGCGCAGCGCGGCACGGTCCCGCCGGCCGAGGCCGGGGAGCCGTTCCGCCCCACGCTGACCACGGCGGCGATCCAGAACGCCCGGGCCGAGCGGCAGCGCACCGTCATCCCGCCCCGGCCGAAGACCAACAGCGAGCCCCCGACGCCGACGGGCGGCTTCAGCGCCACCGACCTCAGCGTCCCCGTGCCCACCCCCCGGCCCGACCAGGAGTCCGCTCCCCCGGGCTCGCGGGCCAACTGGCCGCTGGTCAACAACCCGGAGGAGCCGTCCGACAGCTCCGCCACGAATCCGGTCGTCGGTTCCTACGGCGACCGGGGCGGGCGTGGCGTCGACGCGCCGACCGACCCGGGCGCCGAGCGCCGCGTGACCCCGCCCTGGCTGGCCGACGACCTGCCCCAGGAGCCCCCGATGCTGCGCCTGGTCGAGCCGCCGCCCCTGGCCGACCGCGCGCTGCGCGACGGGCCGGGCCAGGCCGCCGAGCCGGAGACGCCGCCGCTGCGGCTCGTGGACCGCGAGGAGGCCGGGCGCGGCGGCCGGCCGTCCCCCCGCCCCGAGCGCCCGGTGGCCGAGCACCGACCGACGCCCCCCGTCGAGCACCGGCCGGCGCCCCCCGTGGAGCGGCGGCCCCCGCCGGTCTCCGACGAGGGCGACGGCGATCTGCTGATCTTCGCGCAGGCCAAGTCCGCGTGGTTCGTCGGGCACGCGGACGAGTCCGACCTGGACTGGTCCACCACGGCCGACACCGGCTGGCAGGCGGCCGAGCAGGCCGCCCGTCCGGCGGTCGGCGCCGAGACCCCGGCCGGGCTGCCCAAGCGGGTCCCACAGGCCAACCTCGTCCCCGGGTCGCCCCTGCGCGAAGAGCGTCCCCTGCGGATCGTCCGGGACGCGGCGAGCCTGGCCGAGAACACGACCGGCTACTTCCGCGGCTGGCGTCGCGGGCAGGAGATCGGCGGGTTCGCGGTCGGCGGTCGACCCGGCCGGGAGGCCGCCGGCGGCTGGGACTTCAGCCGCGACACCGGCGACCGCGACGACGACCGGGAATACGAGTACCGTTCCGCCGGCTACCGCTCCTGATCGCCGGGAAACCGCCCTCCACCTGCGTGTCCCTGCCCACACCCGGATAATTTGACGCCGGGCTGCGACGGCCGGGAGCATACCGGCGGAACAGCCGGCGGCAGGGGTCGCCGGGGGGAAGGCGACTCGTGGCGACATCGGCAACCGGTCCCTCCGTGCTCACCCGTCGTGGCCTGCTGGCCGCGACGGCGGGCACTCTGCTGCTCAGCGCCTGCGGGCGCGGGGAGCCGGGCACAGGAGATCCGGTCAGGACGGTCGCGCCGGGCGGTCAGGAACTGTTGATCGGGGTCAGCCTGGAGCTGACCGGCCCCGGCGCCGCGCTCGGCGTGCTCCAGCGACGCGCGCTGGACATCACCCTCGAGGCGCTCAACGACAAGGGCGTGCCGGTCGGCAACCTGCGCCGCACGGTCCGGGTGGAGGTGCGCGACAACGCGGGCGACCCCCGACTCGCGGCCCGACACGCGACCGAGCTGGCACGCGAGGCCGGCGTACACGCCCTGCTCGGCGGGACCATGGCGGAGACCTCCGTCGCCCTCGCCACCACTGCGCAGCGGGAACGGGTGCCGTTCGTCTCGCTCGGCTTCGGCGACGGGATCGTGCTGCCGCTGGCCCAGCGCACGTACGTCTTCAAGCTGACCCCCGACGCCGGCGACATGGCGCGGCGGCTGGCCCGGCTCATCGCCTCGCAGCGGCTGCGCCGCGTGGCGGTGCTGGCCGGGCACGGGCTGCACGGCGATTCGGGCGTACGGGCCATGACAGGGGCCCTGCGCACGGCCCGGCTGGAGCTGGCGTCCAGCACGCGGCTGCCCCGCACCGGCGAGGACTTCCGCCGGGCGGCCCGGTCGACGGCCGCCTCCCGACCGGACGGCGTGGTGGTCTGGGCGACCGCCCCGGACTCCGCCGCCGCCGTCGGCGCGCTGCGCCGGGCCGGGTACGACGGGCCGGTCTTCCTCGACGCGGGCGCGGTCGCCGAGGAGACCCTCCAGGGCGCCAACGCGGCCACGATGGAGGGCGCGCACGCCGTCCACCCCGTCTCGCTGGGCGGGGCGATGCTCGCCAACACCGCCATGTCGGCGCTGCTGCGCAAGGACTTCGTCTACCGCTACGTGCAGCTGCACGGCGGGTTCAGCGGCTTCGCCCCGTACGCGTCGGACGCGGTGCAGCTCATCGCGGACGCGGCGCGCCTGTCCACCAGCGTCGACCGTGGACGGTTGCGGGCGTTCCTGCAGAACCAGGTCACCGAGGGGATGGTCGGGATGTATTCCTTCACCCCGATCCGGCACGGCGGCATGGACCAGGGATCGCTGGGTCTCTACACCGTGAGTTCCGGCGCCTGGACGCGGGTGTCCTGACCGTCCGCGCCCGCACCGGGCGCGCGGGCAGCGACGAGCGCCCGGTGACGGCCGAAGCCGACACCGGGCGCTCGTCGTTCGATCAGGCCGGGGCGACGGCGCGCGAGCGCCGCATGGTGAGCACGTACTCGACCAGCGAGATCAGCACGTGCTTCGTCGACTCCCGGTTCCGGGCGTCACAGGCCACCACCGGCACGTCGCTCGAGATCGCGAGCGCGTCCCGGACGTCCTGCGGGTCGTGGTACTGCATCCCGTCGAAGCAGTTGATGGCCACCAGGTAGGGCAGCCGCCGGTGCTCGAAGAAGTCGATCGCCGCGAAGCAGTCGGCCAGCCGGCGGGTGTCCACCAGCACCACCGCTCCGATCGCACCGCGCACCAGTTCGTCCCACATGAACCAGAACCGGGTCTGACCCGGCGTACCGAACAGGTACAGGATCAGGTCACGGTCGATCGAGATGCGGCCGAAGTCCATCGCCACCGTGGTCGTCGTCTTGCCCGGCACCTGCCGGGTGTCGTCGACGCCCACGCCGGCGGAGGTCATGATGGCCTCGGTCGTCAGCGGCGTGATCTCCGAGACCGAGCCGACCAGCGTCGTCTTGCCGACGCCGAATCCACCGGCGATAACGATCTTCGCCGACGTCACGCGCCCGCTCGGGGCCGGCGGCCGGTGCGACATGTCAGAGCCTGCGAAGTCCACTCAGCACCCTCTCCAGCAGTTCAGTGCCCACCGCGTCGTCCGAGTCGTCCAGGATGGTCGGCTCGTGGACCGCGACCAGGCCGTCCGTCGCCATGTCGGCGATGAGCACCCGGGCCACACCGAGCGGGAGTTGCATCCGCGCCGCGATTTCGGCGAGCGACTGCACACGTCCGTCACACAGCGCGGCGATGTACTGGTGCTCGCGACCCTGGCCGCCGTTGCCATTGGCAGCGGCCCGGCCGCGCACCGTCGTCTCGACGAGCGCCTCCAGCGCGATGTCGAGACGGGGGCGGGTACGACCGCGGGTCACGGCGTATGGACGGACCAACGCTCCGGTCGGTTCGTCACGATCGGCCATGTCGCCGCTCACCTCCTTCGTACCCGGCACCGGCTCCCGAGGGAGCCCGTCGTCGTTGTCGTTGCCGCCCCGCCGACCTCACGGCCAGCAGGTCGTCAGCCCAGCATGCCCGCAGCCGCACGCGGCTGCGGGGTCAGCGCGTCGCCCACCCGGTCGACCAGCAGGGCCATTTCGTAGCCGACCTGCCCGACGTCGCAGCTGCGGGCGGCCAGCACCGCGAACGACGAGCCGTCCGAGATGGACATCAGGAACAGGAAGCCGTTGTCCATCTCCACCACTGTCTGCAGCACCGCGCCTCCCTCGAAGCAGCGTGCCGCACCCTGGGTGAGGCTGACCAGGCCGGACGCGATCGCGGCGAGCTGGTCGGCCCGGTCACGCGGGAGGTCCCGTGACGACGCGAGGAGCAGACCGTCCGCGGAGACGGCGACCGCATGCGCGACACCGGGCACCCGGTCGGCGAAGTTGGCCAGCAGCCAACCGAGATCCTGCGTAGTTGTCATCGTTCTTGCTCCTTCTGCCCGCTCCCGGCCACCGGGCCTGAGCCAGACTGCGAGGATTGCTGCCCTCCCGGAGTCGCCTCCGGGTTGGTCGGGTTGCTGTCCGACGGGGACGTACGCCCCCGCTGCACGCCCCGGTGGTACGCCGAGAGCAGGCCCCGGACGCCCTCCGGCGTGCGCCGCTGCACCGAGGTGGTGGGCTTCTCCACCGCGCCCGGCACGAGCTGCGCCATCGGGGTGCGCTTGGGCAGCCCCGTCGAGGTGGTCGCCGCGACCGGCACCTCGCTGGCCGCCGAGGCCGCGCGCCATCCGTCGTCGGCGGCGGTCTGCCAGCCGCCGCCCTGCTGCTGGGGCCGGCGGTGGCCGAAGCTGTCGGCGATACCGGGGCGGGCACCCCCGTTGACCGTCGACCCGTTCTCGCGCGGCGCTCCTCCGGCCGTCGACTGCTCTGCCATCGGTGCGTTACCTGTCCCGGGTGGTGTCTGCTGCACGGCTCGACCGCTGGCGTCGACGCGGGCGAACTGCTGGGTCGCGGCGCCGTTGGCGGCCGTCTTGGCGGCGGGCGCCGCCTCCTCCGAACCCGGCCGACGGGTACGGAACCAGGCCGACTCGAGCTCCCGGAAGATCGGCAGCTCCATCGTCTCGTCCGCGTACCGCTGCCGGTTCTGGGCCTGCGGCGGGGTGTTCGGCCGCGCCGACGGGGCAGCCGGCGCCGGGGCGGCGGCCGGCGTGGGCGCCGGAGCGGTCGGGGTCTCCGCGCCGGAGCGCGGCACCCGCGGCAGTTCGGTGGTCATGTCCAGCGCGGCGGCGAGGCGCTCGGGCACCGGTGGGGTCACCGCGTCGCGCTCCGCCCCGGCGACCGGCGGCCAGGCCGGCGGAGCCGGAGTGCTCGGCCCGGACGTGCCGGGGACCGGGCGCTGGGGCAGCGGGCCGGTCGGCGGGGCCGACACCGGCGGGCCGGAGAACGGCGCGGCCGAGACCGGGTGACCGGAGACCGGCGACGCCGAGACCGGCATGCCGGAGACCGGCGCGCCGGACACCGGGGGTGCCGAGTAGGGAATCGGCGGGGTCGACACCGGCGGGCCGGCGTAGTGCGACGGCGGCCCGGAGACCGGCGGGACGGGCGGGGCCGACACCGGCGGGCCCGAGTATGGCCGGGCCTCGGGGCTGCTGGGCAGCTGCCGCGGAACGGCGGGCTGCTGGCCGGTCGCGCCGGGGTCGTCGCCGGCACGCCGCTGCGGCAGCGGGTCGATCGGCTGCCCGTTGGACGTGCGGGGGCGGAAGGCCTCGCCGTTGGTGGTCCCGGTGGCGCCGGTCAGGTCGGACCAGGCCGGCATGGAGCGCGCGCCGGCCGCCGAGGCCGGCGTGCCCGCCCCGTTGCGCGAAGCCGGGTCGAACGGCCGGCCGCCGAGGGTGACCTGGTTGCCGGACTCGCCGGAGCGCTGGGGCGGCGTCGGGTTGGGCTGGCGGTGGCCGAGCGCCGGCAGCGCCCCGAAGGCCGGGGCCGGGCCGGAGGGCGCCCCGCCGAACGCGGGAGCCTGGCCCGACGGCGGCCCGCCGAACGCGGAGGACGGCCCGCCGAACGCCGGGGCGGGGCCGGACGCCTGGGCGCCCGGAGCGGGCAGCGCGGGCGACGGCTGCGCGCGGCCGGAGAGCGCCCGCGGCACGAGCACCGACGTGGGCATGACCACCTCGGCCACGGTCCCCCGGTCGGTGCCGGGCCGCAGCTCGACCTTGACGCCGTGCCGGGACGCCAGCCGGGCGACCACGACCAGGCCCATCATCCGGGAGACGGCCACGTCCACCTGCGGGGGCGTGGCGAGCCGCTCGTTGAGCTCGTGGAGCTGCTCGGGGCTGATGCCGATGCCCCGGTCCTCCACGTAGAGCGAGGCGCGGTCGCCGACGCGGCGGGCCTCGACCATGACGTGCGAGTCCGGCGGCGAGAAGGCGGTGGCGTTGTCGAACAGCTCGGCGACGAGGTGCACCAGGTCGTTGACGGCGTGCGCGGAGACCTCGATGTCGCGGTCGATCACCCCGAACTCGATCCGGGTGTAGTGCTCGACCTCGGACTGGGCCGCCCGGAGCACGTCGATCAGCGCGGCCGGCTCCCGCTGCACGCGGGTGGAGTCGGCGCCGGCGAGCACCAGGAGGTTTTCGTCGTTGCGGCGCATCCGCGTGGCCAGGTGGTCGAGCTGGAACAGCTCGGCCAGCCGGTCCGGGTCCTCCTCGCCGCGCTCCAGCCGGTCGAGGTGGCCGATCAGGCGGTCGACCAGGATCTGCGACCGGCGGGCCAGGTTGACGAACATCGTCGCGACGGACGCGCGCAGCGCGGCCTGCTCGGCGGCGGTGCGGACGGCCTCCAGGTGGACCGCGTTGAACGCCTCGGTCACCTGGCCGAACTCGTCCTTGCTGCGCACCGGCAGTGGCTCGGCGATCTGGTTGGCGAGCTGCACCGGGGAGAGCTGACCGGTGACCTGGGGGTCGCGCAGCCGGGCCACGGCCTGGGGCAGGCCGTACTGGGCGATGGAGAGGGCGCCCTGCCGCAGGTCGCGCAGCGAGCGGGCCATCGAGCGGGCGACCAGGTAGGCGAAGAGGATGGCCAGCAGCAGCATGCTGAGCAGCAGGCCGGTCTCCAGGAAGACCTGGCGCTGCACGTCCGAGCGCAGGTCGTCGGCGACCGCGACGACGTCGCTGTCGATCTTCGCCTCGACCGTGCGGATGAGCTTGGCGTTGGCCACCATGGCCGCGTCCCACTCGTCCGCGTCGAACGGCGCGCCGGTCAGGCTGTCGGCGGTGGTGATGCCGTTGAGCCAGCTGTTGTAGGTGTTCGCCTCGCGCAGGTCGGGGCCGGCGACCACCTGGGCGTAGTACTCCTGCTCGGGCTGGCTGGCCACCACCCGGAAGCTCTGCAGCCACTGGCTGGAGCCGGTGCTGGCGGCGATGTACTCGTTGCGCAGGCTCGGGGTGAGCCGCTGCTGGATGAACGCGCGGTGCACCACGTCCCGACGGCGGGAGAGGAACTCCTTGTTGCGGGCGGTGGCGGTGGCCGCGCGCATCTGGTCGCTCAGCTCGTTGTCGCCGGCGAGCTGGGTGGCCGAGTCGCGGACGCTCAGCAGGTTGTCGATGAGACCGTCGTACGCCTGCATCGCCGGCACGAGCCCGAGCTTGCCGTTGAAGACCTGGCTGCGGGTGCCGGGGAGGTCGGTCAGGGTCTGGTCGATCTCGCGGAGCAGGGTCTCGAAGTTGGTCGGGAGGTCCTCGACCTCGCCGCGCTGCTGCGAGTAGGGCCCCCAGGCCTTGTCGACCCGGCCGTTGGCCTCCTCGTAGGCCTTCTTCAAGCGGGCGGCGTCCTGACCCTTGGGCACGCCCAGCAGGCGCAGCGCGTTGGTCCGCTCGTCCTGGAGCGTGTCGACCAGGTCACCCGAGTAGCCGACGAGGTTGGCCAGGTCACCGGCCCGGTTGGCGTTGTTGAGCGTCTCCAGGTGGTCCACCAGGCCGCTGGTGCCCACGACGACCGTGGCGATGGTCGGCACGATCATGATGAGACCGAGCTTGGACCAGATCGGCATGTCGCGGAGGCGGCCGGCGGGCCGGCGCAGCCGCGACAGGAAGGAGCCCGCCGTCTTTGGCCGTTTGCTCACGTCACCGCCCTCGACATTTCAGCTTCGCGTCGCCCTTGGACAACGCCCAGCGACCGACCCCACGGGTCGGACCATCCGAGATTCCATCACGCCACCCTTAAAAGAGAAAGCCCAGGTTGGCCGTCTCGCGAGGTGTGATGAGATGTTGATGCAATTTGATCGCAGTCTGTCTGGCCGGAGTCACTGAAGGTAATGGATCACCCTCACCGCGTTGTCCTGCTCGCCGGCCCCTCCGGCTCGGGAAAGTCGTACATAGCGCAGCGGACCGGTCTTCCGGTGCTGTGCCTGGACGACTTCTACAAGAACGGCGACGACCCTACGTTGCCGCGACAGAACGGCCTGGTGGATTGGGAGTCGCCCGACTCCTGGGACGCCGAGGCCGCCCTGGAGACGATTACCCGACTGGCCGGCGAGGGCAAGGCCGATGTGCCGGTTTATGCGATCGGTGAGGACCGCCGGGTGACCACCCGGCCGTTCGACCTGGCCGGTTCGCCACTTTTCATCGCCGAAGGGATCTTCGCGGCCGAGATCGTCGAGGAGTGCCGCCGCCGGGGGGTGCTCGCCGGGGCGTACGCCCTGCGCCGGCCGCGCGGCGCGACCTTCGTCCGCCGGCTGGCCCGCGACCTGGCCGAGCAGCGCAAGGCGCCCCGGGTGCTGGTCCGCCGCGGGCTGACGCTGCTGCGCACCGAGCCGGCCGTGC
>NZ_JBSGDY010000119.1:0-19905 GCF_053602615.1 Micromonospora sp. NPDC004336 | reverse complement strand
GCCGCCGGTGGCCACCCGTCGGGCGCCGCCCGTGGCCGCGCGGCGAGCGCCGCTGGTGGTCGTGCGTCGGGTGACGCCGGTGACCACCCATCGGGCGCCGTTGGTGGCCAACCGTCGAGCGACGTCCTCGGTGGCCGTGCGTCGGGTGACGCCGCCGGTGACCCACCGGGCGGCACGGTGGTCGCGGTGGTCGGGCCGACCGCGGCGGGGAAGTCGGCGCTCAGCATCGCCCTCGCCCACGCCCTCGACGGCGAGGTGGTCAACGCCGACTCCATGCAGCTCTACCGGGGCATGGACATCGGCACCGCGAAGCTCACGCCGGCCGAGCGCGAAGGGGTGCCGCACCACCTGCTCGACATCTGGGACGTCACCGAGCCGGCCAGCGTGGCGGAATACCAGCGGCTGGCCCGCGCGGCGGTCGACGACATCCTGGCCCGGGGCCGGGTGCCGCTGCTGGTCGGCGGATCGGGCCTCTACGTGCGGGCGGTGCTGGAGCGGTTCGAGTTTCCCGGCACCGATCCCGTCGTGCGGGAGCGGCTGGAGCGGGAGCTGGCCGAGGTCGGCCCCGCCCCCCTGTACGCCCGGCTGCGCGAGGCCGACCCGGCCGCCGCGGCGGGGATCCTGCCCGGCAACGGCCGGCGGATCGTGCGGGCGCTGGAGGTCGTCGAGCTGACCGGGGCGCCCTTCACCGCGTCGCTGCCCGACCCGACGCCCTACTACCCGTCGGTGCAGCTCGGGGTGGACCTGGACACGGCGCCGCTGGACGAGCGGATCGCCCTGCGGGTCGACCGGATGTGGGCCGACGGCCTGGTCGCCGAGACCCGGGAGCTGGTCGGGCGCGGCCTGCCGCGGGGGCGTACGGCCAGCCGGGCGCTCGGCTACCAGCAGGTGCTGCGCTTCCTCGCCGGGGAGCTGACCGAGACCGAGGCGCACGACGAGACGATCCGCGCCACCCGGCGCTTCGTGCGGCGGCAACGGTCCTGGTTCCGGCGGGACCCACGGATCCACTGGCTCGACTCGGCCTCGCCGGAGCTGATCCCGGCCGCCCTGCGACTGGTGCCGGCCGCTGCGAGATGATGGGGGCGTGCAGTTCACCAAGGGCCACGGCACCGGCAACGACTTCGTCATCCTGCCCGACCCCGACGACCGGCTGGAGCTGACACCCGGTCTGGTCGCGGCGCTCTGCGACCGGCGGCGCGGGATCGGCGGCGACGGTGTGCTGCGGGTCGTGCGGGCCGCGAAGCACCCCGAGGGCGCCGACCTGGCCGGCGAGGCCGAGTGGTTCATGGACTACTGGAACGCCGACGGGTCGTTCGCCGAGATGTGCGGCAACGGCGCCCGGGTCTTCGTCCGCTACCTGCTCGCCGCCGGTCTCGCCGAGCCGGCCGGGGAGGCGCTGCCCGTGGCCACCCGGGCCGGCGTCGTGCGCGCGCTGGTCACGGCCGACGCCATCGCCGTCGAGATGCGCCGCCCCCGGCTGTACGACACGGCGAACGCCAGCCTGGGCGGGCTGACCCTGCCCGGGACGGCGGTGGACGTGGGCAACCCCCACCTGGTCTGCACGCTGCCGGCCGGGCTGGAACTGCCCGCGCTGGATCTCACGCGGGCCCCCGAGGTCGATCCGGCGGTCTTCCCGGCCGGGGTGAACGTCGAGTTCACCACGCCGGGCGAGCCGGTCGACGGCGCCGACGGGCACGTGCTGATGCGGGTCCACGAGCGGGGCTCCGCCGAGACGCTCTCCTGCGGCACCGGCGCCTGCGCGGTGGCCGCCGTGGCCCTGCGCGACGCGGGCCGGGACACCGGGGTGGTGGCGGTGGACGTCCCGGGCGGCCGGCTCTCGGTCACGGTGACGGAGGACTCCTGCTGGCTGGCCGGCCCCGCCACCCTGGTAGCCTCCGGCACCCTGGACCCCACCACCCTGACCACCCCCTGACCCACCCCGGGGGCTCCGCCCCGGCCCCACCCCGGGGCTCTGCCCCGGCCCACCCCGCCTCGGCCACCCCCGCCGCGTTGATCATGACGTTAGCGGCGGGGAGAGCGTTTTCCGGAGGCGTCAACGCCATGATCAACGCGGCGAGGGCAGGCCAACGCGGTGGGGGCAGGCCAATGCGGTGAGGGCAGGCCAACGCGGTGAGGGCAGGCCAACGCGGCGAGGGCAGGCCAACGCGGTGAGGGCAGGCCAACGCGGTGAGGGCAGGCCAGGTGGGGGTGCGGGCCCGGGCCCGGGTGGGGTGTTACGGGGTGGCGCTGGCCTCGGCGGCGATCTCGGGGAGGTCGGCGGGGCCCGGGTCGGCGGCGGGCGCCGGGGCCGGGGCCTGCGCGGCGGCGCGGACGGCTGCGGCGACCGCCGGGGCGACCCGCGAGTCGAAGACGCTGGGCACGATCACCGTCGGGTTGATCTTGTCCTCGCCGACCACGTCCGCGATGGCCCGGGCCGCCGCGATCGCCATCTCCTCGGTGAACTCCTCGGCGTGCGCGTCCAGCATGCCGCGGAAGACGCCCGGGAAGGCCAGCACGTTGTTGATCTGGTTCGGCTGGTCGGAGCGGCCGGTGGCGACCACGGCGGCGTGCTTGCGCGCCTCGCGCGGGTCGACCTCCGGGTCGGGGTTGGCCAGCGCGAACACGATCGCGTCCTTCGCCATCTGCGCGACGTCGTCGCCGGTGAGCAGGTTCGGCGCGCTGACGCCGATGAAGACGTCCGCGCCGCGTACCGCCCCGGCCAGGTCGCCGGAGTAGTTCTCCCTGTTCGTGTGCTCGGCCAGCCACTGCCAGGCCGGGTTGAGGTCCGGCAGGCCGCGGTGCAGGGCGCCCTGCCGGTCGTACGCGATGATGTCGCCCACGCCCTGGCGCAGCAGCAGCTTCATGATCGCGGTGCCGGCCGCGCCCGCGCCGGAGACCACGACCCGGACGTCCGCGAGCTGCTTGCCCACGACGCGCAGCGCGTTGGTCAGCGCGGCCAGCACGCAGATCGCCGTGCCGTGCTGGTCGTCGTGGAAGACGGGGATGTCCAGCGCCTCGCGCAGCCGCGCCTCGATCTCGAAGCAGCGGGGCGCGGCGATGTCCTCCAGGTTGATCCCGCCGTACGCCGGGGCGATGGCCTTGACGATCTGGACGATCTCGTCGGTGTCCTGGGTGTCGAGCACCACCGGCCAGGCGTCCACCCCGCCGAAGCGCTTGAACAGCGCCGCCTTGCCCTCCATCACCGGCAGCGACGCGGCCGGCCCGAGGTTGCCCAGGCCCAGCACGGCCGAGCCGTCGCTGACCACGGCCACGGTGTTGCGCTTGATGGTCAGCCGGCGGGCGTCGGCCGGGTTCTCGGCGATGGCCTGGCAGACCCGCGCCACGCCCGGCGTGTACGCGCGGGACAGCTCGTCGCGGGTGCGCAGCGCCACCTTCGAGCTGACCTCGATCTTGCCGCCGAGGTGCAGCAGGAACGTGCGGTCGGAGACCTTGCGCACGTCCACGCCGTCGAGCGCGGTCAGCGCGTCGACCACCTGGTCGGCGTGGCTGGCGTCGGCGGTGTCGCAGGTCAGGTCGACGAGCACGTGCGTGGGGTCGGAGTCCACCACGTCGAGCGCGGTGACGATCGCGCCGGCTTCGCCGACGGAGGTGGTCAGCCGGCCGATCGAGGAGGCGTCCGCGGGTACGGCGATCCGAATGGTGATCGAGAATCCGGCACTCGGAAGTCGGGTGATGGCCACAGGATCCCTCCGTCGACGCTGAGCGGCTCGCACCGCATTTCTACTCGCCCACCCCGGCGGGCCGACGGGCCGCCCCCACTTTTGTGGCGCGGCAGGGCGGGCATATAGCAGGTGCGTCCGGCGTTGACACATGTCAGGATTGCTCGGTACGTGACACAACCGGCGCGTACAGGGCAGAACGGACAGGAGACCAGCTTGACCAACCAGGAGACCTTCCTCCCCCACACCGACGACGAGCTCGACGCCACCACCGGGGAGTTCGAGCTGTCAGAGCGGCAGGCGCTGCGGCGGGTCCCTGGCCTCTCCACCGAGCTCGCCGACATCACCGAGGTCGAATACCGCCAGCTGCGCCTGGAGCGCGTCGTGCTGGTCGGGGTCTGGACCGAGGGCACCCAGAACGACGCCGAGAACTCCCTCACCGAGCTCGCCGCGCTGGCGGAGACCGCCGGCTCGCAGGTGCTCGAGGGGCTGATCCAGCGGCGCAACCGCCCCGACCCGGCCACCTACATCGGCCGGGGCAAGGTCGACGACCTCGGCTCGGTCGTGCTCTCCAGCGGCGCCGACACGGTGATCTGCGACGGTGAGCTGTCGCCGTCCCAGCTACGCAACCTGGAGCAGCGCACCAAGGTCAAGGTGGTCGACCGCACCGCGCTGATCCTCGACATCTTCGCCCAGCACGCCAAGAGCAAGGAGGGCAAGGCGCAGGTCGAGCTCGCCCAGCTCGAATACCTGCTGCCCCGCCTGCGCGGTTGGGGTGAGACGCTCTCCCGGCAGACCGGTGGTAGCGGTCGCGGCGGGGGCGCGGGCGGCGGCGTGGGCCTGCGCGGTCCCGGTGAGACCAAGCTGGAGACCGACCGGCGCCGGATCCGCCACCGCATCGCCCGGCTGCGCCGGGAGATCAAGGGCATGAAGACGGTACGCCAGACCAAGCGCGCCCGGCGGTCCCGCAACGCCGTGCCGGCGGTCGCCATCGCCGGCTACACCAACGCCGGCAAGTCGAGCCTGCTCAACCGGCTGACCGGGGCGGGCGTGCTGGTCGAGAACGCGCTCTTCGCCACCCTCGACCCGACCACCCGCAAGGCCACCACCTCCGACGGGCGGCTCTACACGCTCTCCGACACGGTGGGCTTCGTCCGGCACCTGCCGCACCAGATCGTCGAGGCGTTCCGCTCCACCCTGGAGGAGGTGGCCGAGGCCGACCTGGTGGTGCACGTCGTCGACGGCACCCACCCGGACCCGGAGGAGCAGGTCCGCGCGGTCCGCGAGGTGCTGGCCGAGGTGGGCGCCGACCGGCTGCCCGAGCTGCTGGTGGTCAACAAGACCGACGCCGCCGACGAGGAGACGCTGCTGCGGCTCAAGCGGCTCTGGCCGGAGGCGGTCTTCGTCTCCGCGCACACGGGCCGCGGGATCGACGGGCTGCGCGAGGCCGTCGAGGAGCGGCTGCCCCGCCCGGCGGTGGAGGTCCGCGCGGTGCTGCCGTACGACCGGGGCGACCTGGTGGCGCGGGTGTACCGGCAGGGCGAGGTGCTGAGCACCTCCCACCTGCCGGAGGGGACGCTGGTGCACGTACGGGTGGGCGAGGCGCTCGCCGCCGAGCTGGCTCCGTTCCAGGCGGTGCCGGAGGGCCGGGCGGTCGCCGCGGCACGGTGACGGCGTCCCGGCGTCACCCGGCGGAAACCCGCGGCATGCGACACTGATTCAATGCGCCGCGCTGTTTCTTCGGTCACGGTCGCCCTCGGCTTGCTGGGGGCGACCGTGGCGTGTGCGGGGGTCGCCTCGGCGGCGCCCGCCTCGGCCTCGTCCCCGCTCGCGGCCGCCTCGGGCAAGAAACGGTGCACGGTGACCGACGAGCGGCTGCGGGAGCTGTCGGGCCTGGTGGCGACGAAGACCGGCTACATCGTGATCAACGACGGCACCGAGGTGGAGAGCCGCAGGCGGGTCTTCTTCCTCGACAGCAAGTGCGGGATCGCCAAGGAACCGGTCCGCTACTCCGGGCAGGGGCCGTTCGACACGGAGGACCTGGCGCTCTCGCCCGACGGCGGGACGCTCTGGATCGCCGACACGGGCGACAACATCACCAGCCGGGAGCGCCGCGACCGGGTGGCGCTGTGGAGCATGCCGGTCAGCGGGTCCAAGCGGCCGGTGCTGCACCGGCTCTCCTATCCCGAGCGCAAGCCGCACGACGCCGAGGCGCTGCTGATCGGCGACGACGGCAACCCGCTGATCATCACCAAGGTGATGTCGGGCAAGGCGCAGATCTTCACCCCCGCCGCGAAGATGAAGAGCGGGGACACCGAACCGGTGCCGATGAAGAAGGTCGGCGAGATCACCCTGCCGAGGACGGACACGGACAATCGGCTCGGCGCCCCGGGCCGGGTGGCGATCACCGGTGCGGCGCGGTCCCCCGACGGGTCCCGGGTGGTGGTGCGCACCTACGCCGACGCCTTCGAGTACGACGTGGCCGGCGGTGACATCGTCGCGGCCCTGACCACCGGCAAGCCACGGGTGACGGCGCTGGCCGACCCGTTCGGCGAGGCGATCGCCTACACCCCGGACGGCAAGACCTTCCTCACCGTGTCCGACGGCGGCCAGCTCGACGACGGCGAGGCGGTCGACATCCTCGCCTACACCCCGTCCACCGAGGGCGCGAAGCCGCTCGCCGGCGAGGGCGACGGGCAGAAGAAGGCGGCCGGCCAGTCCTGGCTCGACGGCCTCAGCCTGAGCGACATCACGTACCTGATCGCCGCGGTCGGCGTGGTCGGCGCGGTGATGGTGGCGGCCGGCGTCTTCGGCATCCTGCGGGCCCGGCGCAGGCCCGCCGCTTCCGGCCGCGCCGGCGACGGCCCGGATCGTGACGACGCCCCCGGCGACGACCTGCGGGGCCTGGCGGACGACGACTACCTGCCGCCCGACGACCGGGCCCGCGGCGGCGTCTACGGCGGCGCGCCCTCCGGTGGCGGCGTCTACGGCGGCCGCGGCGGGGTGGCCCCGCCGGGCGGCGGACGCGGCGGGGCGGTGCCGCCGGGCGGTGGACGCGGCGGGGCCGCGCCGGCCGGCGGCGGCGTCTACGGCGGCGGTCGCCCGGCCGGCGGTGGCACCTACGGCGGTGGCCGTCCGGCGGGCGGTGGCGCCTACGGCGGCGGTGGCCGCCCGGCCGGTGGCGGCGTCTACGGCGGCGGCCGGCAGCCCGGCCCCGGTGGCCCGGCGGGCGGTGGTGGCGGTCGCCAGGGCGGTGGGCGTTCCGGCGGCGGCGTCTACGGCGGCCAGCCAGGCCCCGGCGGCGGCCGGGCGGAGCCGCCGCGCCGCGGTGAGCCGGATCCCCGTGGGCAGCGCCCGGCCCGCCGGCGCGACGACGGCTACGACGACGGTCGCGGCGCCCCCTACGGCCACGCGCCGGGCAACGGCCGGAGCCATCGAGGCGACCGTTACTGACACCCGACGCGGCCCGGTGCCCGGTTCCTGACCCGGTCCGGCGCCTGGTCGGTCGGGTGTCCGGTCGGCGTGGCGCCGGTCGGGCCCGGGTTTCGACGCGACCCGACTCCCGGCCGCGGCCCGGATGCCGGTCGACATCGTTTCCGGTCCGCCCGGATGCCGGTCCCGGCCGGCGTCGTTCCCGGGCGAGCCGGATGTCAGTCCCGGTCGACGCCGGTCCCGGTCGGCCGGATGCCGGTCCCGGTCGGCGTCTCCATTGGTCCGGATGCCCGTCGGCTCCGGGGGACCGCCGGCGGCGGCCCCCCGGAGGGTCGGCCGGGGTCAGATCCGGCGCAACACCGCGACGACCCGGCCCATGATGGTGGCGTCGTCGCCGGGGATCGGGTCGAAGGCCGGGTTCTGCGGCATCAGCCAGACGTGCCCGTCGCGGCGGCGGTAGGTCTTGACCGTCGCCTCGCCGTCGAGCATGGCGGCGACGATGTCGCCGGCGTCGGCGGTGGGCTGCTGCCGGACGACCACCCAGTCGCCGTCGCAGATCGCCGCGTCGAGCATCGAGTCGCCCTTGACCTGGAGCATGAAGACCTCGCCCTCACCCACCAACTCGCGGGGAAGGGGGAAGATGTCCTCCACGGCCTGCTCGGCCAGGATCGGGCCGCCGGCGGCGATCCGGCCCAGCATCGGCACGTAGGCCGGGGCCGGGCGCTGCGAGCGGGTCAGCTCGTCGTCGACGTCGCCGGGGGCCCGGACGTCGACGGCACGCGGCCGGTTGGGGTCGCGGCGCAGGAAGCCCTTCTTCTCCAGCTCCTTGAGCTGGTAGGCGACGCTGGACGGCGACACCAGGCCGACCGCCTCGCCGATCTCGCGCACGCTCGGCGGGTAGCCGTGCCGGTCGACCCAGGTGCGGATGAACTCCAGGATCCGACGCTGCCGGGCGGTGAGGTCCACCGTCGCGGGGTCGGGGAAGGCGCTGACCACCGGGGTGACCGGGCGCACGGCGGGCTGCCCGGTCCGGCTGCGCGCGGCGCCCCGGCGTCGGGTGGCCGGCGGGCCCGCCTCGGTGATCTGCTGCGGGCTCTTGGGCCGGCTGGCCCGGTCCTCGGTCACGTCCGTCCTCCCTGGTCGGCGCTGGGTGCCTTGGCGGCTCGTGGTGCGTGCGGTGGTGCTGGTGGGTGCGGTGGTGCTCGGTGGCCGGTCGGGGAAGAATCCGCGCCCGGTTGTTGATGACCGTATAGGTGAGATCGGTCATTTTCAAACGTCTGTACGACATCGCCTCGGCGTGTCGGGGTGAAAAACGGCCCTGCTCGTACTCACGTTCTGATAAATGGTACGTCGGATCGAACGGGTGTTCGACATCCACCCGAGGGTCGGGCGCTTTTCCAAGCGGTCGGGCGAATAACCCGGGGGCGGGTCCGGCGGTTGGTTCTCGGGCGGGTGGCGACGGCCGGTGCGCCCCGGGTGACGGTGACGCGCCGGACACGCCGCCCAACTTGACCGCGGATCGTCGGCGGCCTACGGTCGACCCCTAGATGTAGTAGTCACACGGGCGTAAGTCGCCTACAGGTTGGGTTCGACTACCGACCGCACTCCCGTACCGTCGGCACGGCGCAGGCCATCGGCAGATGGCTCCGCCGCGCTGACGCGTGCCCGGGGGGCGGTCGGCGTGCCCGCGATCGATGAAGGAGGTCGGGTGCGATGCGGTGTCCGTACTGCCGACACGCTGACTCCCGGGTCGTCGACTCGCGGGAGGCCGACGACGGCCAGTTGATCCGCCGGCGGCGGTCCTGCCCGGAGTGCGGCAAGCGGTTCACCACGGTGGAGGAGGCGGTCCTCGCGGTCGTCAAGCGCAGCGGGGTCACCGAGCCGTTCAGCCGCACGAAGATCATCGGCGGGGTGCGCAAGGCGTGCCAGGGCCGGCCGGTCGACGACGACTCGATCGCGCTGCTCGCGCAGAAGGTCGAGGAGACCGTCCGGGCCAAGGGGGCCGCCGAGATCCCGAGCCACGAGGTGGGGCTGGCGATCCTGGGCCCGCTGCGGGACCTGGACGAGGTCGCCTACCTGCGGTTCGCCAGCGTCTACCGGTCGTTCGACTCGCTAGCCGACTTCGAGCGCGAGATCGAGACGCTGCGGGCCGCCGCACGCGCCCGGGAGGGCGCCGGGGCCGACGCGGTCGAGGCCGCCGGCCGTACCAATTGAAGTTCTTCTGCAGTTTTGACAGTCGGATCGCGCGGCGGGTGGCCGCGCGGACGAGGGGGCGGATGAGATGTCGGGGGATGGTGTGACGACAAGTAGGGCACGGAGCAAGGGCGGCGCGGGGCTCAAGGTCGAGCGGGTCTGGACGACCGAGGGGGTGCACCCCTACGACGAGGTCGCCTGGGAGCGCCGCGACGTCGTGATGACCAACTGGCGCGACGGCTCGGTCAACTTCGAGCAGCGGGGGGTCGAGTTCCCCGAGTCGTGGAGCGTCAACGCCGCGAACATCGTGACCACCAAGTACTTCCGGGGCGCGGTGGGCACCCCGGAGCGGGAGTGGTCGCTCAAGCAGCTGATCGACCGGGTGGTCACCACCTACCGCACCGCCGGCGAGGAGTACGGCTACTTCGCCAGCCCCGCCGACGCCGAGGTCTTCGCCCACGAGCTGACCTGGATGCTGCTGCACCAGGTGTTCAGCTTCAACTCGCCGGTCTGGTTCAACGTCGGCACGCCCTCGCCGCAGCAGGTCAGCGCCTGCTTCATCCTGGCCGTCGACGACTCGATGGACTCCATCCTCGACTGGTACAAGGAGGAGGGGCTGATCTTCAAGGGCGGCTCCGGCTCCGGCGTCAACCTGTCGCGGATCCGCTCCTCCCGTGAGCTGCTCTCCTCCGGCGGCAACGCCTCCGGCCCGGTCAGCTTCATGCGCGGCGCGGACGCCTCCGCCGGCACCATCAAGTCCGGCGGCGCCACCCGGCGCGCGGCCAAGATGGTCATCCTCGACGTGGACCACCCGGACATCCAGGAGTTCGTGGTCACCAAGGCGCGCGAGGAGGACAAGATCCGCGCGCTGCGCGACGCCGGGTTCGACATGGACCTTGGCGGCGCCGACATCGTCAGCGTGCAGTACCAGAACGCCAACAACTCCGTCCGGGTCTCCGACGAGTTCATGACCGCCGTGGAGAACGGCGGCGGCTTCGACCTGCGCGGCCGACTCGACGGCGCGGTGATCGAGACCATCGACGCCAAGGGCCTGTTCCGCAGCATCTCCCAGGCCGCCTGGGAGTGCGCCGACCCCGGCCTCCAGTACGATGACACCATCAACGACTGGCACACCTGCCCCGAGACCGGGCGGATCACCGCGTCGAACCCGTGCTCGGAGTACCTGCACCTGGACAACTCCTCGTGCAACCTGGCCTCGCTCAACCTGATGAAGTTCCTCCGCGCCGACGGGGACTTCGAGGTGGAGAAGTTCGTCAGGTCGGTCGAGCTGGTCATCACCGCGATGGACATCTCGATCTGCTTCGCCGACTTCCCGACCGAGAAGATCGGCGAGACCACCCGCGCCTACCGGCAGCTCGGCATCGGCTACGCCAACCTCGGCGCCCTGCTGATGGCCTCCGGCCTGCCCTACGACTCGGAGCAGGGCCGTTCCGTCGCCGCGGCGATCACCTCGCTGATGACCGGCACCGCCTACCGCCGCTCCGCCGAGCTGGCCGGCATCGTCGGCCCGTACGACGGCTACGCCCGCAACGCGGAGCCGCACAAGCGGGTCATGCGCAAGCACGCCGCCGCCAACGACGAGATCAAGCCGGCCGGCACCGTGGCCACCGCGATCGTCCGCGAGGCCACCAAGCAGTGGACCCAGGGCAACAAGGTCGGCGACAAGTTCGGCTGGCGCAACTCGCAGGCCAGCGTGCTCGCCCCGACCGGCACCATCGGCCTGATGATGGACTGCGACACCACCGGCGTCGAGCCGGACCTGGCGCTGGTCAAGTTCAAGAAGCTGGTCGGCGGCGGCTCCATGCAGATCGTCAACCAGACCGTGCCGCGCGCCCTGCGCAGCCTCGGCTACCCCGAGGAGCAGGTCGAGGCGATCGTCGAGCACATCGCCGACCACGGCCACGTGGTCGACGCCCCGGGCCTGAAGCCGGAGCACTACCCGGTCTTCGACTGCGCCATGGGCGAGCGGTCCATCGCCCCGATGGGCCACGTGCGGATGATGGCGGCCGTCCAGCCGTTCATCTCCGGCGCCATCTCCAAGACGGTCAACATGCCGGAGCAGGCCACCGTCGAGGACGTCGAGAAGATCTACTTCGAGGGCTGGAAGCTCGGCCTCAAGGCGCTGGCGATCTACCGCGACAACTGCAAGGTCGGCCAGCCCCTGTCGGTCGCCAAGCCGAACAAGGCCGCCGAGACCATCCAGGCCCCGGCCGCCGAGGTGGAGAAGGTGGTCGAGAAGGTCGTCGAGTACCGCCCGGTGCGCAAGCGGCTGCCGAAGAAGCGCCCGTCCCAGACGGTCAGCTTCTCCGTCGGCGGCGCCGAGGGCTATCTCACCGCGTCGTCCTACCCGGACGACGGCCTCGGCGAGGTCTTCCTCAAGATGTCGAAGCAGGGCTCGACCCTGGCCGGCGTGATGGACGCCTTCTCGGTGGCCATCTCCATCGGTCTCCAGTACGGCGTCCCGCTGGAGACGTACGTCAGCAAGTTCACCAACATGCGCTTCGAGCCGGCCGGCATGACCGACGACCCGGACGTGCGGATGGCCGCCTCGGTGATGGACTACATCTTCCGTCGCCTGGCGCTGGACTTCCTGCCGTACGAGCGCCGCGCGGAGCTGGGCATCTTCACCGCCAAGGAGCGGGCCGCCCAGCTCCGGGCCGAGGCGGAGGCGGAGGCGAACGGTGCGGACCTCACCGCGATGGCCGCCTCCGCCCCGGTCGAGGCGAAGCCGGAGGAGCCGAAGACCGGCCCCGTCGCCCAGCCTGCGCTGGAGACCGCCGGCATCGCCGCCGCCACGCCGGCGCCGTCCGTGGGCTCCAGCACCGAGCTGCTGGAGGCCGTGATCGGCAAGGCCGCCGACGCGCCGCTCTGCTTCACCTGCGGTACGAAGATGCGCCCGGCCGGTAGCTGCTACGTCTGCGAGGGCTGCGGCTCCACCAGCGGCTGCAGCTGACGCTCGTCTCCCTCGGTCCCGCGAGCGCAGGCGACCGACGGATCACACGAGTGAGTAACTGAAGCGGATGCCTCCCACCCGACCTGGGTGGGAGGCATCCGCTTCGTCGGGGGTACGCGTCGCGTGGGTGGACGGGCAACCGGCGGTGTCCGGGCCCGGAGTTGTCATCGACGGCCCAGCGGCGTGGCGGACGACTGCCGTCGGCACGGCCGGGCCGGAAACCGTTCAGGCGGGGACCGGCTCCAGGTCCGCGGCGTCGAACGGCGGGTAGGTCTCGGCCCCCGTCCGCTCGGCCGCGTCGATGTAGTCGGCGAGAGCCTGGCGGGACCGGGCGATCCTGGCCATCTGGTCGTCGAGGCGCCGCAGCCGGGACCGCATGGCGGCCAGCAACTCGGGACACCCGAACAGCTCGGGGGCCTCGCCGACCGCGCAGGGCAGCAGGTAGGCGATGTCCTCGGAGGACAGGCCGGCGCCGAGCAGGTGCCGGATCTGCTTCACCCGCAGCACGGCGTCCTCGCCGTACTCGCGGTAGCCGTTCGCGCCGCGGTCGGCCTCCAGCAGGCCCTGGGCCTCGTAGTAGCGCAGCTGGTGGGCGTTCAGGCCCGTCCGACGGCTCAGTTCGCCGATCCGCATCGAAAATCCCCGCTTGACCTTCATACCGGTATCAACGTTGACGATACTGCCATGAACAACAACCACGACACTTCCGTGACGGTCATCGGGCTCGGGCTGATGGGGCAGGCGCTCGCCGGCGCGTTCCTGAGGGCCGGGCACTCCACGACGGTGTGGAACCGTACGACCGCCAAGGCCGACCGGCTGGTGGCCGAGGGCGCCCGCCTTGCGCCGTCGCTGGCCGACGCGCTCACGGCGAGCCCGCTGACCGTCATCTGCCTCACCGACTACCAGGCCGTCCACGAGCTGCTCGGCGCGACCGATGTCGCGCTGGACGGCACCACGCTGGTCAACCTGACCTCGGGCTCCTCGGCCCAGGCCCGCGAGGCCGCCCGGTGGGCCGAGCAGCGCGGAGCCCGCTACCTCGACGGCGCCATCATGGCCGTCCCGCCGGCGATCGGGACCGCCGAGGCGGTGATCCTGCACAGCGGGCCGCAGGCGGACTTCGCGGCCCACGAGTCGACCCTCGGCGCGCTCGGCACCGTCACCCACCTCGGCGCGGACCACGGGCTGGCCGCCCTGTACGACGTGGCCGGCCTGGCCATGATGTGGAGCATCCTGAACGCCTGGCTCCAGGGCACCGCCATGCTCGCCACGGCCGGCGTCGACGCCGCGACGTACGCGCCGTTCGCCCGGCAGATCGCTGTCGGCGTGGCGGAGTGGCTGCCCGGGTACGCCGAGCAGATCGACAAGGGATCCTTCCCGGCCGAGGTGTCGGCCCTGGAGACCGACGCGCGGGCGATGGCGCACCTGATCGAGGAGAGCGAGGCGGTGGGTGTCAACGCCGAACTGCCGAAGCTGATCAAGGCGATGGCCGACCGGGCGATCGCCGCCGGGCACGGTGGGGAGCAGTATCCCGTGCTGATCGAGGAGTTCGGCACGCCCCGCGACGAGTGACCGGTGCCGGCCGGCCCGTGCTCGGGCGTCGTGGGCTGCCTCGCCGTCCCGAGGCAGCCCACGACCCCGCAGGTCAGTGCTGCTTCTGCTGGCAGGGCACGCAGAAGCGGGCGTGCGGCAGCACCTCGAGGCGCTCCCGGGGGATCGGCGCGGAGCACTTCTCGCAGATGCCGTAGCGCCCCTCGGCGATGCGCCGCAGCGCACCGCTGATCTGGTCCAGGCTCTGCCGGGTCGCGGCGATCATCGCGCTCTGGGTGTGCGCCTCGCCCGGGTCGCCGGTGTCGGCCGTCAGTTGCGTGAGCCGGACGGTCTGCGCCTCGAAGTCGGTCGTCAGTGTGTCCCGCAGCTCATCGAGCCACTTCTGGTCCGGCTGGGTGTGCGTGGTCATGGCGTAGCTCCTCGGAAAAAGAAAAAGGGCCGAAGCTTGGGTAGCTTCGCCCTGGTGGCCGTTCGCGTGGTGGCAAGCGGTCCAGGGGGGCTACGTCCGGCGGGGACGGGGCTCGGGAGCCGGGAGGCGACCGAGCCGAGGCGCGACGGCGCGACGGCGGATCGCACCACCCGGGTCGCGACGGTCACGGACAGGACACACCGACGGGCAGCAGCGGGCGCCGCCGTCACGGGGACGGCGGTGCTCCTCTGCTGACCGTACGAACACATGCAGCCACCATAGGCCGGGCGGATCGGAAAGCCAACGTGCTTCCGTCGGCCCGGAGACCGGCCTCACCCGGCCGCGTCGCCTGTCGGCCGTGAGCGCGCTGGTCGTGGGCCTGCCGCACGACCGGTCAGGTCGCCGGCATGTCCCGCATCCGCCGCAGCGGGGAGCAGACGACGAAGAGCGCGGCGCTCCACGTGCCCAGGACGCAGATCCACAATGCCGGCCGCAGCCCGAGCTGGCTGGCGAGCGTGCCGCCGGCGAGCGCGCCGACCGGGATCACGCCGAAACAGATCCACAGGAACGCCGCGTTCACCCGGCCCAGCAGGGCCGGCGGGGTGATCCGCTGCCGGTACGTCAGGGTGGCGACGTTGTAGAGCACCGCGTTGGCGGAGAACGCCGCCAGGCCGACGCCGTAGAGCAGCACGCCCCAACCCGGCTGTGCCAGGGGCATGAGCAGGTAGAGCGGGCCGGGGGCGGCCATGGCCACCCAGATCACCCGGGCCGAGCCGAGCCGGGCGGTCAGCCGGTCGGCGAGCGCGCCGACCACGAGGCCGCCGACGGCGCTGACCGAGAAGACCGACCCGACCAGAGCCGGCGGGGCGTGCAGCTCCTGGAGCAGGAAGACCACCTCGATCGAGCTGGACGCCATCACGAAGAAGTTGGATACGGTGGTGCAGGCGAGGATGCTGCGCAGGATCGGCTGGCGCCGGATGAAGCCCAGCCCCTCCGTCATCTCCACCCGCAGTGGCACCCGGGCCCGGGACTCCGGTGCCGTCGGCGCGTCGCGGATCAGCAGCAGGGTCACCCCGCTGACGGCGAAGGCCAGGCCGGTGGCGACGAACGTCCTCGCGGCGCCGACCAGCCCGACCAGCACCCCGCCGACCATCGGGCCGACGAGCTCGGCGGAGTCCTGGGTGACGACGAGCTTCGCGTTGGCGTCCACGAGCCGGGCCGACGGCACCAGCCGGGGCAGCATGCTCTTGTGGGCCACGGTGAACAGCACGGTGAGCACGCCGGAGAGCCCGACCACCGCGTACAGGAAACCGAGGGTGAGCCGGCCGACCAGCGCGACCACCGGCACCGACAGCAGCAGCGCCGCCCGGCCCAGGTCGCAGGCGACCATCAGCCGCCGCTGGTCGACCCGGTCGGCGAGGATACCGGCGGGCAGCGAGAAGAGCAGGTACGGCAGCCAGGCGAGCGCGGTCAGCAGCGAGACCTGGAAGACACCGGCGTCGAGGGTGCCGGCGGCGAGCAGCGGCACCGCCACCCCGGAGATCCGGGTGCCCAGCTCGCTGACCGTCTGCCCGGCCAGGAGCAGCCCGAAGTTCCGGCTGCGCAGCAGCGACGACCGCGCCGGCGCGCCGACCTCGCCGGGCCGGGCCGCCTGCTGCGTCACGTCCGCTCCCCGGCGCCGGGCGGGCGTCGGGCGGGCGCGGGCGCGATCCGGCGACGATCCACCCGGCCGGCCTGCCGGCCGCCCGCCGACGGGCGCCACCGGTTATCCGACCCGACGGTACGGTGCTGCGGGCCGCCTACCGTGGCGGCGGACGGGAGGCTCCGGCATGTCCATCGCCCTGTTCACCCTCGGCGGCACGATCGCGATGGGCGGGGTGGAGCCCGGCCGGGCCGGGGTGGTCACCCGGCTGACCGGCGCGGACCTGACCGCCGCCGTGCCCGGGCTGGACGAGCTGGGCCTGCCGCTCGACGTCCGCGACACCCACGCGGTGCCGAGCGCGCACCTGACGTACCGCCAACTCCTCGACGTGGTCGGCGCCGCCGCGCGGGCGGTGACCGACGGGGCGACCGGCGCGGTCGTCACCCAGGGCACGGACACGCTGGAGGAGACGGCCTTCCTGGCCGACCTCGTGTGGCCGCACGCCGCGCCGCTGGTCCTCACCGGCGCGATGCGCAACCCGACCCTGGCCGGCCCCGACGGCCCGGCGAACCTGCTGGCCGCGGCCCGCGTGGCGGCGGCCCCCGCCGCCCGCGACCTCGGCGTGCTGGTCGCGTTCGCCGACGAGATCCACGCCGCCCGGTGGGTACGCAAGACGCACAGCACCAGCACCGGCACGTTCGCCTCGCCGAACGCCGGCCCGGTCGGGCACGTCATCGAGGGGCGGGTACGCGTCCTGGCCCGCCCGCCCCGACGGCAGCCGCTGCCGCCGGTCGACCCGGCGCGGCTCGACGCCACCCGGGTCGCGCTGCACACCGTGACGCTCGACGACGACGGCGGACTGCTCGACCGGGTCGCCGACACCCACCACGGGCTCGTCGTCGCGGCCTTCGGCGTCGGGCACGTCCCGGCGGTGCTCGCCCCCGCGCTCGGCGCGCTGGCCGAGCGGATCCCGGTGGTGCTCACCTCCCGCACCGGCGCCGGCTCGGTGCTGCGCCACACGTACGGCGCGGTCGGCTCGGAGACCGACCTGCGCCGCCGGGGACTGCTCGACGGCGGGCTGCTCGACCCGTACAAGGCGAAGGTGCTGCTGCGACTGCTGCTCGCCTCCGGCGTGGACCGCGAGGAGATCACCGCCGCCCTGACCCGGCACGCCTGACGCCGCTCCGGCCCCGGCGTCCCGCGCCGACGGCGGGCAGTCGCCTGCGCTGACGGCGGGCGGCGGTTGAGGGCGGTCCGTGGCGGTTCTTGGCGCCTTGCGCCGACGGCGGGCAGGTGCGTGCGCCGACGGCGGGCGGCGGTTGGGGGCGGTCCGTGGCGCCTCGCGCCGATGGCGGGCAGGTGCGTGCGCTGTCGGCGGGTGGCGGTCGGGGGCGGTCCGTGGCGCCTCGCGCCGACGCGGGCAGGCGCCTGCGCGGACGGCGGGCGTGGGTGTCGGACGAGGGCGTCTCTAGACTGCGCCGGTGACCGGAGAGCGACGACCGCTGGCGGACCGGCCGCTGACCGAGCCGCATCCCTCCCGGCTGCCCCCGGAGCACCCCGACCGGGCGCGGATCCTGGCCGCACACGCAGCCGCTCTGGCGGCCGGCGAGGCCGGCTACCTCGACCCGGCCACCGGCCTCTTCGTGCTCAGCGCGGGATTCCTGGCCCGGCGCGGCACCTGCTGCGGTCGCGGCTGCCGGCACTGCCCGTACGTCGACGACTGACAGTGACCGGATCGAGGGCTACCGCGCGGGCGGCGGCAGGCCGTACGGTGTCCGGCGGACACGTCGGGTGGGCAGCGGAGGAGTGATGGTGCGCGGGCGGATCGTGGGCGCCGGGGTGGCCGTACTGCTGGCGACGGGGTGCGGCGCGGAAGCCGACGAATCGGTGGCGGTGCCGCCGCCCGCCCCGGTCGCGGTCGACGCGGCCGCCGCCTCGTCGGGCGGGGCGTGCCGGCTGCTCGACTTCGGCGTGATCGAGCAGCACGCCGGATTCCGCTTCGACGTCGCCGCCGCCAGCGCGACCGGCGACAGCCACACGTGCGTGGTCCGCGCCGAACAGGCCACCCTGCCGGAGCTGACGCTGACCGTCACCGAGACCTCCATCGACGCGGCCACCTTCACCGCCGACGTGGTGCCGGAGAAGGCGGCCAAGGTCACCGGGCTGGGGCAGAAGGCGTACCGGCGGACCACCTCGGCCAAGGGTGCCGCCGGCCCGGTCGCGGAGGTGGGCTGGCTGGGCCCCGGGGGCCGCCTCGCCACCCTCCGCTACGCCGCCCCGCCCGACACGGCGAAGCCCGACGCCGACAGGCTCACCGACGCCCTGGTCGCCCTGGCCAAGCAACTCGACCCCCGCGCCCTCTGACGCAACCCGCCCCACCCCCGCAACCGTCCCCCACGCGCATCGCGCCCCACACCGCGTGCCCGCCCCACCCCGCCTCGTGTGCGGCGATCTTGCACTTTCGGCCCCCGATCTGCCCTTAGTGCCCGAAATGTCGGGGCACAAAGTGCAAGATCGCCGCGCCGAGCGGGGGCGCGGCGGCGCGGGGGCGCGGCGGGGCGGGCGGGGTGGGGGAGCAGGGTTAGTGGGCGGCTACGAAGACGCGGGAGGCGACCTCGCGGGGGAGTCGGATGCGGTCGCCGGAGCGGTCGATCGACACCCCGTCGCGCTCCTGCGCCACGGTCACCGTCGCGCCCGGGTCGACGCCGGCGGCGTGCAGCTGCCGGAGCACGTCGGCGTCGGTCTGTACGCTCTCGCAGATCCGCCGGACCACCACCGGCCCGGAGAGGCCGGGGAAGGCCAGGTTGCGTTCACCCTCGACCGCTTCGGCGGTCGCTGGCTCCGGCAGGCCCAGCTCCTCCAGCCCCGGGATCGGGTTGCCGTAGGGGGAGCGGGTCGGCCGGTTGAGCAGGTCGTAGACCCGCTTCTCGACGGCGTCGCTCATCACGTGCTCCCACCGGCAGGCCTCCTCGTGGGCCTCCTCGTAGGGCATCCCGATCACGTTGACCAGCAGCAGCTCGGCGAGGCGGTGCTTGCGCATCACCGACACGGCGGTGCTGCGGCCGTGCGGGGTGAGCGTCAGGTGCCGGTCGCCTTCGACGGTGAGCAGCCCGTCGCGCTCCATCCGGGCGACGGTCTGGCTGACGGTGGGCCCGCTCTGCCCGAGCCGCTCGGCGATCCGGGCCCGCAGGGGCGGCACCCCCTCCTCCTCCAGCTCGAGGATGGTCTTGAGGTACATCTCGGTCGTGTCCACCAGGTCGTGGGACTTCACAGCGTCACGACCTCCCTACCGTGGCGGCGGTTACCGAAATCCTCGGTCGTGTCGACCAGATCATGCATCACGTCAGCGGCCCTCCGGCCCACGATGCTACCTCGGGAAAGGCCGAACGACCCTTGACGAACCGCAGGGTGCGGCCCCGGATGGTGTTGACTTGACCTCATGTCCGCAACCGAGGATCTGCTGGTCGAGGCCGACCGGCTCGCGGTCGAACTCGACCGCGCCGACCCGCCCACGCTGCTCGACGTCCGCTGGCGCCTCGCGGGCCCGCCCGGCCGGGACGACTACGCCGCCGGTCACCTGCCCGGCGCGGTCTTCGTCGACCTCGACACCGCGCTCTGCGGCCCGCCGGGCGACGCCGGCCGGCACCCGCTGCCCGACCCCGCCGCGCTCCAGGCCGCGCTGCGGGCCGCCGGTGTCCGCGCCGGTCGTCCGGTGGTGGTGTACGACGGCGGCGACGGCATGGCCGCCGCCCGCGCCTGGTGGACCCTGCGCTGGGCGGGCCACCGGCCGGTACGGCTGCTGCACGGCGGCTTCCCGGCGTGGCTGGCCGCCGGGCTGCCCACCAGCACGGCGGTGCCGACCCCGGAGCCGGGCGACGTCGAGGTGCGCCCCGGTGCGCTGCCGGTGCTCGACGCGGGGGAGGCGGCCCGGCTGGCCGCCGCCGGCGAGGGCGTCCTGCTGGACGTGCGCGCCGCGCCGCGCTACCGGGGCGAGATCACCGCGGAGATCCACACCGGTGCCGTGGAC
>NZ_JBSGDY010000118.1:0-19987 GCF_053602615.1 Micromonospora sp. NPDC004336 | reverse complement strand
CGCCGTCCGCGTCCCGGCCCGCCGGGCTCCGGCCGGGTTGGCTCCTCGCCGGCGTCGCCGCCGTGCTGGTCGCCCTCGTCGCGGGGGTGTCGCTCGGCCCGGTCAGCCTGCCGCCGGGCAGCGTCGCGATCGAGCTGCTCAACCTCCTTCCCGGGGTACGCGTCGACAGCGGGCTGACCGAGCGGGAGATCGCCATCGTCACCGAGCTGCGGCTGCCCCGGGTGGTGCTCGGCCTGCTGGTCGGCGGGCTGCTCGCCCTGGCCGGCGGCTGCTACCAGGGCGTGTTCCGCAACCCGCTGGCCGACCCGTACCTGCTCGGCGTCGCGGCCGGGGCCGGGCTCGCCGTCACGGCCGTGATCACCCTCGGCGCCGGGACGGCCGGCGCGCTGACGGGCCTGCCGCTCACCATCCCGCTGGCCGCGTTCGTGGGCTCGCTCGGGGCGGTGGCGATGACCTACCTGCTGGGCGCCTCCGGCGGGCGGGGCCGCTCCACGGCCACGCTGATCCTGGCCGGGGTGGCCGTCTCCGCGTTCCTCTCCGCCGGGCAGACCTACCTGCTGCAACGCAACTCCGACAGCATCCAGCAGGTCTACTCGTGGCTGCTCGGGCGGCTCGCCACCGCCGGCTGGCACGACGTCCGGCTGGTGCTGCCGTACTTCCTCGTCACCGCCCTGGTCGTGCTGCTGCACCGGCGCGAGCTGGACGTGCTCTCGGTCGGCGACGACGAGGCGACCGGCCTCGGCCTGCACCCGCAGCGCTCCCGGTACCTGCTGATCGCCGCCGCCTCGCTCGGCACCGCCGCCGCGGTCTCCGCCTCCGGCCTGATCGGCTTCGTCGGGATCATCGTGCCGCACACCGTACGGCTGCTCGCCGGGTCCAGCTACCGCGTGATCCTGCCGCTCTCGCTCCTCTTCGGCGGGGCGTTCCTGGCCCTGACCGACGTGGTCGCGCGCACCGCCGCCGCCCCGGCCGAGGTGCCGATCGGCGTGGTCACCGCCCTGCTCGGCGGCCCGTTCTTCGTGCTGGTCCTGCGTACCTCCCGGCGGGTGCTCGGATGAGCCCGCGCCGCGCGCCGGCGCCCCGGCCCGCGCCGGGCGCGCAACGGGGGCCGGCGCCCGCCGACCGGAGCGGCGGGCCCGCCGTCCCCGCCGTCGAGGTGCGCGACCTGCACGTCCGCCTCGACGGCACGCCCGTCCTCGGCGGCGTCGACCTGACCGTGGCGGCGGGCGAGTGGGTCACCGTGATCGGCCCGAACGGCGCCGGGAAGTCGACCCTGCTGCGCGCCGTCGGCGGCCTGCTGCCCGCGCCGGGCGCCGTCTCCCTCTTCGGTACGCCGAGCGAGGCGCTGCGCCGCCGCGACCGCGCCCGGGTGGTGGCGACCGTGGCCCAGTCCCCGGTCGTGCCGGCCGGCATGTCGGTGCTCGACTACGTGCTGCTGGGCCGCACCCCCTACATCCCGCCCCTCGGCCGGGAGTCCGCCGCCGACCTGGCCGCCGCGTACGACGTGCTCGACGGGCTGGACCTGACGGGCTTGCGGGACCGGGAGTTGGCGACCCTCTCCGGTGGCGAGCGGCAGCGGGTCTTCCTGGCCCGGGCCCTGGCCCAGGGCGCGACCCTGCTGCTGCTGGACGAGCCGACCAGCGCCCTGGACATCGGCCACCAGCAGGAGGTGCTGGAGCTGGTCGACCGGCTCCGCCGCGAGCACGGCCTGACCGTCCTCGCCACGATGCACGACCTCTCCATCGCCGGCGAGTACGCCGACCGCCTGGTCCTCCTCGCCGGCGGCCGGGTGGTCGCCGCCGGCACCCCGCGCGAGGTGCTGACCGAACAGCTCCTCGCCACCTGGTACCGCGCCACGGTCCGCGTCGTCGACGGCGACCACGGCCCCCTGGTGGTCCCCGTCCGTCCCCACCGACCCGGATCAGGGGCGGGTCAGGACGTTGAAGAGGGCGCCGTGGGGGTCGCGGAGGGCCGCGAAGCGGCCGGCCGGTGACTCCTGGGGCGGCACCAGGATGCTGCCGCCCAGCTCGGCGGCGCGGGCGGCGGCCGCGTCGGCGTCGGCCACCGCGAACCACACCGACCAGTACGCGGGCGTGTCCGCCGGGAACCCGTCGCCCAGCGGCGGCACCATGCCGGCCACGATCCGGGTGCCGAGCCGCCAGCCGGTGTAGGTGACCCCGCCCGCCGGCTGGTCGTCCGGGTGCCAGCCGAAGACCAGCTCGTAGAAGACCTTCGCCCCCTCCGGGTCGGGGGTGACCAGCTCGGTCCAGGTGAGCGCGCCCGGGGTGTCGAACACCTCGGCCCCGGGCATCGCCATCGGCTGCCAGACGCTGAAGGTCGCCCCGGCCGGGTCGGCGAAGACCGCCATCCGCCCCCGGTCGAAGACCTCGAACGGCGGCACCACCACCTGCCCGCCGGCCCGCTCGACCCGGCCGGCCACGAGGTCCGCGTCGTCGGTCGCCAGGTACGTCGACCAGATCGGCACCTGGTCGGGTACGGCCGGCGGGCCCGCGCCCGCCACCGCCCGGCCGCCGAGCAGGAAGACCGTGTAGCCGCCCGCCTCGGGCTCGGGGTCGATGCGGCCCGTCCACCCGAACAGCTCCGGATAGAACCGCCGCGCGTCGGCGAGACCGGGGGTGGCGAGGTCGGCCCAGCAGGGTGTGCCCGGCGGGACGGTGCTCACGTCGACCCCTCTCGGCGGGGGGCGGCCACGACGGCGTGCCCCTGCCGGCATCGTGGCACCGACCCGCGCCCCCTCGGGCCGGATCCGACGAATCCTCGGCCGAACCGCTGCCCTCGTCGCGCCGGCACCCCCACGGCGAGCCGCCTACCTGAGGACTACCACGTTGGTCGGCCGCTCCGCCCCTTCCACGTGTCGGCCCCCGGAACGGTTGTCACGCCCGCGGTTCCGCTGGCCGGGCACGCGCTAACCCAGCACGGGACGACCGAGCGGGGCGGGCAGCGGCGCGGCGTGCAGCACGGCGAGGCGGGAGACGGCCCGGGTCAGCACCACGTACAGCCGGTGCAGGCCGCGCGGCTCGGCCGCCACGATCGCCGCCGGCTCGACGACGATGACGTGGTCGTACTCCAGGCCCTTGACCAGCGTCGCGGGCACCACCGTGACGCGCGCCGCGGCGGCCGGGTCGTCGACGGTCGCGGTCTCGACGCCGCCGGCGGCGAGCGCGGCCCGCAGCCCGTCGACCGCCGCGTCGGCGGCGATCACCGCGACCGAGCCGTCGAACGCCAGCGCCGCGCGCGCCTCGGCGACCGTCGCGGCGGTCAGGTCGTCGACGGTACGCACGTCGAGCGCGCCGTCGCGGCGCAGCGACTCCGCTGGCGGCACGTCGACGGCGAGCGCCGGCAGCAGCCGGTTGGCGAAGGCGACCACGGCGGCGGGAACCCGGAACCCGACGGTCAGCGGGACCACGACGGCGTCCGGCTTGCCGAGGTGGCGCAGGGACTCCCGCCAGTCGGCGGCGGCCCACGGGGCGGTGCCCTGCGCCAGGTCGCCGAGGAGGGTGACCGACCCGTGCTCGCTGCGCCGGGCGATCACCCGGCACTGCATGGGGGAGAGGTCCTGCGCCTCGTCGACGACGACGTGGCCGAAGCCGGCCGGCCGCTCGATCAGCCCGGCGGCCTCGTCGACCAGCACGGCGTCCGCCGCCGTCCACCTCGTGGCCTTCGGGGTGCGGCCGAGCCTCGTGCCGGTCGCGGCGGGGCGGCGTGCCGGGCGGGGGGTGTCTCCCGCGCCGACGGCCGGGTCCGGGCCGCCGCGCAGCAGCGCCTGCTCGTCGGCGGTCAGGAGCCCCTCGGCGGCGCCGGCCAGCAGGTCCGCGTCGGTGAGCAGCCGGTGCACCAGCCCCTCCGGCGTGAGCGCCGGCCAGACCGCGTCGAGGAAGGCGGCGACCGGGGCGCACCGGCCCATCCGGCGCAGCCAGGCGTCGCCCGGCGACTCGGCGCGCCGCGCCTCGGCCTGCCGCTGGAGCAGGGCCACCACCCGGGCCCGGACCCGCTCCCGGCCGGTGGCGTACGGCAGTCGCTCCCGGCGGGTCTCCTCGACCACCCGGTGCAGCGGGTCCAGCCCGATCCGCCAGCGGTACGAGCCGTCGGAGACCGTGATCGGCTCGACCGGCTCGCCGATGTGCGCCTCGGCGGCCCGGCGCAGCACCTCGGCCATCCGGGCGTCGTGCTTGACGGCCGCGACCGACGGGTCGTCGACGGCCCGCACCGACACCCGGCCGACGAGGTCCTCCACCGTGGCCTGTTCCACCTCGACCTCGCCGAGCGCCGGCAGCACCGCCGCGATGTACGACAGGAAGGCCCGGTTCGGCCCGACGATCAGCACGCCCGCGCGGCGCAGCCGCTCCCGGTGCAGGTAGAGCAGGTACGCGGCCCGGTGCAGGCCGACCGCCGTCTTGCCGGTGCCCGGCGCGCCCTGCACGCAGATCGAGTCGCCCAGGTCGGCCCGGACCAGCTCGTCCTGCTCGGGTTGGATCGTGGCGACGATGTCGCGCATCGGCCCGACGCGGGGCCGCTCGATCTCGGCGGTCAGGATCCGGCTGGCCGTGCCGAGTTCCTCGCCCCGGTCGAGGTGCTCGTCCTCGAAGCTGGTCAGCGCCCCGTTGCTGAACCCGAAGCGGCGGCGTACCGCCACGCCCCGCGGGTCGCGGGCGCTGGCCCGGTAGAACGACCGGGAGACGGGCGCCCGCCAGTCCAGCACCAGCGGCTCGCCCCGCTCGTCGGTGACGTGCCGCCGCCCGACGTGGTAGCGCCGGCCGGCGTGGTCGCGGTGCCCGTCGCCCGCGCCGTCGCCCTCCGGCGCGTCGCCGGTGGCCGGGCCGAAGTCGAGGCGGCCGAAGAAGAGCGGCGTGGTCGGGTCGTCGGCGAGTTCGGCGACCCGGCGGGCCAGGGTGCGCCCCAGCGTCTCGGCCGCGTACGCGTCGCCGGCCACCTGGTCGCCGGTGGCGAAGAGGGCCTCGGCGCGTTCCCGCATCCGGGCCAGCGCGGCCCGGGAGGTGGCGAGGTGCTCGCGTTCGGCGGCGAGGTCGATGTCGAGGTCGACTGCGGTCACGCTGAATCCCCATCGAGGTCATCTGCTGATCGCTCGCGTGTCCGGCGGGCGGATGGCCGGCCCCCGGCGCGGGACGTCCGATGCGGTGCTCACCTCACCCCGGCCGTCAGCGGCCTGCCAGCCTACGCGTCGTCGGGCCGCCGCTCCACCGATTTACCGGCCCCGCGCGGGGAACGCCCCGACCCGACGACCCGGGCCGACGCGTGCCGGTGACCGCGTGGCCGTCGACGGCCGGTGGCCGCGTGACCGGTGGCCGCGTGACCGGTGGCCGGTGGCCGGGTGGCCGGTGGCCGGTGGCCGCGTGGCCGTCGACGGCCGGTGGCCGCGTGACCGGTGGCCGGTGGCCGTCGACGGCCGGTGGCCGGGATCATGGGGGGATGACGGAGCCGCGTGCCGAGCGACCCCGGGTGACGATCAGCGATCCGCAGGTGATGCGGGCGCTGGCCCACCCGGCCCGACTCGCGATCACGGAACACCTGAGTTCGATCGAGGCCGGCGCGACGGCCACGGAGTGCGCGGAGATCGTCGGTCTCTCCCCGAGCGCCACCAGCTACCACCTGCGGGAGCTGGCGAAGGCCGGGCTGGTGGAGCCGGCGCCGACCCGCGGTGACGCCCGGGAGCGGGTCTGGCGGACGGTGAGTTCGAGCTGGACCGTCGAGGCCGGCCGCGCCGCCGCGCCGGAGGCCAGGGCGGCCGAGCGGGCCCTGGTGGAGGCGTGGCTCGCCCGCGATCTGGAGCGCAGCCGGGAATGGTTGCGGCGCGTGCCCGACGAGCCGGCCGAGTGGTACGCGGCGAGCCGGCTCGCCGACTCGCAACTGGTGCTCACGGCGGACGAGTTGCGCGAGCTCAACGAGGCGGTGGACCGCCTGCTGGAGCCGTACCGCAAGCGGACCCGGGTGGATCCGCCGCCCTCGGCGCGGACCGTCTCGCTCAACTACAAGGCGCTGCCGCTGGACTGAGTGGGGTTGCCTCGCCAGATGTGAAGGATTATTTTCGAAGTATGTCCTTCACATCTGGTTCGTCGCGCTGGCCGGACGTCTGGCTCGCGACCGCCGCCCGCGGCGTCTCCACCTGCGGTGACTTCCTCGCCGCCGGCACGCTCACGCTGGCGTTGCAGTCCGCCGGGGCCGGCGGGCTCGCCGTCTCGGGCCTGCTGCTCGCCGCCACCCTGCCGCTGGTGGCGCTCGCGCCGCTGACCGGCCGGCTCGCGGACCGGGTGGACAGCCGCGTCCTGCTCGTGACGGCGGGGCTGGCCCAGACCGGCGTCTGCCTCGCGCTCGCCCACGCCGGGCACCCGGGCCTGGTGATCGTGCTGGTGGGGCTGCTCGCCACCGGGCTCGCCGTCACCCAGCCCGTGCTCTCGGCGCTGGTGCCGGCGATGGTGCGCGCCGAGGACCTGCCCCGCGCGAGCGCGCTCAACCAGTCGGCCGGCACGCTGGGCACGCTCGCCGGCCCGGCGCTGGCCGGGCTGCTGGTGGGCGGGTTCGGCACGCGACCGCCGCTGCTCGTGGCCGCCGGCACCTATCTCGCGCTGGTCGCGGCCGGGCTGCTGATCCGTACCCGCAGAGGGGGCCGCCGGTCCGCGCCCTCGGCGGCGGTCGGCGCCACCGCCGCGCCGCCGGCCTGGCGGCTGCGACACGACCCGCTGCTGGTCGCGATGGTGGCCAGCGTCGCCGGGGTGTTCGGCGCCGTCGGGGCGATCAACGTGATCGAGGTGTTCTTCATCCGGGAGACGCTGGGCAGCTCGACCACCGTGTACGGGCTGGTGACCGGCGCCTGGACCCTCGGCGTCTTGGCCGGCGCGTGGCTCTTCGCGCCGGTGGCCCGGCGGCTCCGTCGCGACGGCACGATGGTCCGGACCAGCCTGGCGCTGCTCGGCGCCTGCTGCCTGGCGGTGCTCGCCTCGGCGGCCGTGCCGACGGCCCTGCTGCTCGTGCCGGTCTGGCTGGTCGGCGGCGTCTTCAACGGCGGCTCCAACGTCTTCAACAACGTGCTGCTGGCCCGCCGGGTGCCGGAGGCGGCCCGGGGCCGCGCCTTCGCCGTCTTCGGTGCGGCGATCCAGGGGGCCGCGATGGTCGGCTTCCTGGCCGGCGGTCTCCTGCTGGAGACGGCCGAGCCCCGGCCGCTGGTCGCCGGCTGCGGACTGGCCGGGCTGCTGGCGGTGGCCCTCGTCTCGCTGCCGCTGCGCCGCGCGGCCCGCGCCGTCCCCGCGCCCCCGGCGTCGCCCGGCGCCACGTCGGCCGTCCCGGCTCCCGGCAGCGCGGCTTCCGGCGTCCCGGTTCCCGGCTGCGCGGCTTCCGGCTGCGCGGCTTCCGGCTGCGCGGCTTCCGGCTGCGCGGCTTCCGGCGTCCCGGTTCCCGGCTGCGCGGCTTCCGGCAGCGCGGCTTCCGGCGTCCCGGCGGCGGATGCGGGGTTGGCCACTCCGACGCCGGCCCGCTGAGCCCCGGCCGAGGCGCGGGGATACGGTCGGGGCATGGCTGAGCACGTCGCGCGCCCCCGGGTCGGGCACATCCAGTTCCTGAACTGCCTGCCGATCTACTGGGGGCTGATGCGCTCCGGCGCCCTGATCGACGTCGACCTGCACAAGGACTCGCCGGACCGGCTGAGCGCGGCGCTGGTCGCCGGCGACCTGGACATCGGCCCGATCTCCCAGGTGGAATACCTGCGCCACGCCGACGAGCTGCTGCTCCTGCCCGACCTGGCGGTCGGCAGCGACGGCCCGGTGCTGTCGGTCAACATCGTCTCCACCCGGCCGCTGACCCAGCTCGACCACGCGAAGGTGGCGCTGGGCTCGACCTCGCGGACCGGCGTCCTCCTGGCCCAGCTGCTGCTCGGCGAGCGGTACGGGGTGAACCCCGAGTACTTCCGCTGCCCGCCGGACCTGACCCAGATGCTGCTGGAGGCCGACGCCGGGGTGTTGATCGGCGACGTGGCGCTGCGCGCGCTCCACGAGGCGCCGAAGCGCGGGCTGGAGGTCACCGACCTCGGGCAGGCGTGGCGGGAGTGGACCGGCCTGCCGATGGTCTTCGCCGTCTGGGCGGTACGCCGAGACTTCGCCGCCGCCCACCCGGGCCTGGTCAAGGAGGTGCACGAGGCGTTCCTGCGCTCCCGGGACCTCTGCCTGTCGGAGCTGGACCAGGTCGCCGAGGCGGGCGCGCGGTGGGAGCCGTTCGACGCGGAGACCCTGGCGTCGTACTTCCGGGCGCTGGACTTCTCGCTCGGCGACCGTCAGGTGGCCGGGCTGCGCGAGTTCGCGCGCCGCGCCGCCGCCCTCGGCGCCGCCCCGGCCCTGCCCGAGACCGGCCCCGACTTCTTCGCGGGCTGACCCCGACCGCCCCCTGGAGGGCCGGCGACCGCCGCGGCGAGCGGCTCGACCGGCGAGCGGGCGGGCGGCGGGGCGTCAGACGGGGTCGCGGAGGAGGGCCTCGGTGATCTTCTGGCAGTTCTTCATGCCGTACTCGTAGCCCTTGCCGATCGGGTAGCGGACCATCACGCCCATCGTCCAGGTGTCGCCGATGGCGAGGCAGTTGATGTGCATCTCCTGCTCCCGGGTGCGGTCGATCCAGCCGTTCTTGATGGCGATGGTCTTGCGCTCCGCGGCCGGGAACGCCTTGCGGATGCCGAAGTCGCCCGCGCCGCGCACCAGCCGCATCTCGCCGATCAGCCACTTGGTCCACTTCGGCCCGGCGGCCCGGCCGTCGGCGATGCAGGCTCCCATCCGGGCGGTGTCCCGGGGGGAGAGCTTCGTGCGGCTCCAGCCGCCGTCGCTGGCGACGCTGCTGTCGGTCAGCTCGCAGCGCGAAATCAGTCGCTTGATCGAGGCGGAGCCGCCGTTGGCGTTGTAGAACTGCTGGGCCCGGGTGTTGTCGCTGTCGCGGATGATCAGCGTGGCGTCGGCGAGCTTGGCGTCGCTGGGCGTCTGGCCCTTCTCGTCGGCCCGGCGCAGGTAGTCGGCGACGATCCACGCCTTGATCAGCGAGGCGGTGGTGCTGGTCTCGTCCATGTTGTCCGAGCCGATGATCTCGCCGCTCCGGCGGTCGAGGACGCTCCACGAGTACCAACCCGCGATGTCCAGGTCGAGGTCCTTCGCGACGAACGGCAGCGGCTCCGGCTCCGGGCTGGGCGACGGCGACGGCCGGGAACTTCTGTCACCCGGTGCGGCAGCGCCGCGCGCGGTGGAGGTGGCGGGCTCGCCCCACTTCGCGGCGGCGGTGGACTCGAACGGCGAGCCCGGCAGCAGCCGCAGGGAGACGAGCACCAGGCCGATCAGGACCACCGCGACGGCGATCAGCCGCCCGGGGGAGGCGTCGCCGTGGCCCTCG
Organism: Micromonospora sp. NPDC004336; assembly: GCF_053602615.1. Classification (NCBI taxonomy): domain Bacteria; kingdom Bacillati; phylum Actinomycetota; class Actinomycetes; order Micromonosporales; family Micromonosporaceae; genus Micromonospora; species Micromonospora sp. NPDC004336. The sequence goes on along the minus strand of NZ_JBSGDY010000118.1, from coordinate 10,594 downwards.
TCCCGGCGCCGGCGCGCCATCAGAGCTTCCCGACCGGCTGCTGCGGCACCTTGAGGGCGGCGCCGGGCTGCGGGGTCACGAGCTGGCTGGCGACCGACGCGCAGACCTGCGCGCCGTAGTCCAGCCCGCTGCGCTGCGGGTAGCGCAGCATCACCGCGAGGCTCCACCGCTCGGTGACCGCGAGGCAGTTGACGTGCCAGTTGCCGTCGTAGTTCAGCGGGGTCCACCCGTTCTTCATGCTGACCGGGCCCTGGTCGAGGATCGACTCCGGCAGGCCGTCGATGATGCCCCACCGGCCGCCGCCCGAGCGGGCCTTCTGGTCCTTGGCGGCCGTGCTGCCCCTGACCTTGCTCATCTCGTCGAGCAGGAGCTTCGTCCACTTGGGGCCGGCGGCCGTGCCGTCGGCGATGCAGTCGCCGAGCCGGACGGCGTCGCGCGGGGACATCCGGGTGAAGCTCCACCAGCCCACGTAGCCGGGCACGTTGCCCGTCTTGGTGTCGGTGAGCTCGCAGGTGCTGATCATCCGCTTGATCGTGGCGCCCCGGCCCACCGCCGTGTAGAGGGCGTTGGCCGCGTCGTCGTTGCTGTCCCGGATGGCGGTGGTGATCTGCTTCCTCCGCTCGGCCGGCAGCGGCTTGTCGCCGAGCTGGCGGAGGTAGTCCGCGGCGAACCAGGACTTGATCATCGACTCGGTCGAACTCGTCGAGGCCATGTTCTTCGCGCCGGAGATCTCGCCGGTCTCGCGGTCCATCAGCGCCCACGAGAAGAACTCGCCCTTGAAGCTCACCGAGACCGGGCCGGCGGCCAGGGTCGGCGGCGGTGGCGGGGTCGGCGCGGGCGCCGCGACGCTTCCGCCGCCGCTTCCGCCGCTCCCGGCGTCGCCGCCGGAGAGCCGGGCGTACGCGGCGGGAACGAGCAGGCCACCACCGAGGAGGACCGCCACGACGGCGAGCACCAGGGTCACGCGGGATCGCATGAGTGGGTGAGCTCCAGATGTCAGGGCCGGGGGGACCGGCTTCGTTGTCCGGACAGATCGGCGGCTGGCCGGGGCCGGGGGCGGCCTCCGGGCGTTCCGGGGGGCGGATAGTCGGCAGCCGATCGGTGTGACGGAGGAAGTCTACGTGCGGATCGCCGGCTCGACATGACCCGACACCTGGCAACTTGCCATGAAGGCGGGATATCGGGCCGCTATGTGGCCATTGAGAGGATTCACCTTCGCCTCGTGACCCAAGTCATAGTTTGCGCGGCCCCCGGTCGGGTCGTCCCAGCGCCGGAACCGTCTCCGGAAACCTGTTACACCCCTCTGGTGCGGCGAGTTGCGAGCTGTAACACTTGGGCTCATGTATGGCAACGACTTCTCCGCCGAGGACGCACCCGGCGGTGGCCTGCTCGGCGAGGTCGAGGCGGCGGAGGCGGCGCTGCGGGAGGCCGCCGAGCGGGGGCGGCGCACCGGTGCCCCCGGCCCCGACGAGGACCTCGCGGCTTACTTCGCCGAGGTCATCGACGCCGACCAGAAGATCGAGCCGCGCGACTGGATGCCCGAGGCGTACCGGAAGACGCTGATCCGGCAGATCGCCCAGCACGCGCACTCCGAGATCATCGGCATGCAGCCGGAGGGCAACTGGATCAGCCGCGCCCCCTCGCTGAAGCGCAAGGCGATCCTGCTGGCCAAGGTGCAGGACGAGGCCGGCCACGGCCTCTACCTCTACGCCGCCGCCGAGACGCTCGGCATCAGCCGGGACGAGCTGGTCGAGCTGCTGCTCGAGGGCCGGCAGAAGTACAGCTCGATCTTCAACTACCCCACGCTGACCTGGGCCGACGTCGGGGCGATCGGCTGGCTGGTCGACGGCGCCGCCATCGTCAACCAGGTGCCGCTCTGCCGCTGCTCCTACGGGCCGTACGCGCGGGCGATGATCCGGGTCTGCAAGGAGGAGTCGTTCCACCAGCGGCAGGGCTACGAGATCCTGCACACCCTGGCGCACGGCACCGAGGGGCAGAAGGCGATGGCGCAGGACGCCGTCGACCGCTGGTGGTACCCGTCGCTGGCGATGTTCGGCCCGCCGGACACCGACTCCACCCACTCGGCGCAGTCCATGGCCTGGAAGATCAAGCGGTTCTCCAACGACGAGCTGCGCCAGCGCTTCGTGGACATGTGCGTGCAGCAGGCCGAGATCCTCGGCCTGACCATCCCGGATCCGGGCCTGCGCTGGAACGAGGAGCGGCAGTCGTACGACTTCACCCAGCCCGACTACGACGAGCTGATGCGGGTGATCAAGGGCAACGGCCCGTGCAACCGGCAGCGAATGGAGCACCGGCGCCGCGCCCACGCCGACGGCGCGTGGGTGCGTGAGGCAGCCGCGGCCTACGCCGCCAAGCGGGTGGAGCAGAAGGAGAGGGTGGCCGCGTGAGCGAGCACAGCGAGCGGACCGGGCGGCACGGCGCGGGGGAGCCCTCGCCGCTGTGGGAGGTCTTCGTCCGGGCCCGGCGTGGGCTGTCGCACACCCACGTCGGCAGCCTGCACGCCCCCGACGCCGAGCTGGCCCTGCGCAACGCCCGGGACCTCTACACCCGCCGCCAGGAGGGCGTCTCCATCTGGGTGGTGCCGGCCGGCGCGATCACCGCGTCCAGCCCCGACGAGAAGGACGCCTTCTTCGACCCGGCGGCCGACAAGGTCTACCGCCACCCCACCTTCTACGAGGTGCCGGACGGGGTGGCCCACCTGTGAACGGTCCCTTCGACTTCACCCTCGCCCTCGGCGACGACGCGCTGATCGCGGCGCAGCGGCTCGCCGAGTGGACCACCCGCGCGCCGGAGATGGAGGAGGACATCGCCCTGGCCAACATCGCCCTCGACCAGCTCGGCGCGGCCCGGCTGCTGCTGTCGTACGCGGGCGAGCTGGAGGGCGCCGGCCGGGACGAGGACGCGCTGGCGTTCCTCCGCGACGACCGCGAGTTCCGCAACTGCCTGCTCGTGGAGCTGCCCAACGGCGACTTCGCGGTCACCATGGCGAAGCTGCTCCTCCTGGCGGCCTACCAGCTCCCGCTCTACGCCGCGCTGGCCGGCTGCGCCGACGAGCGGCTGGCCGCGATCGGGGCCAAGGCCCGCAAGGAGTCCGCCTACCACCTCGACCACGCCTCGCTGTGGGTGCGGCGGCTCGGCGACGGCACCGAGGAGTCGCACCGGCGCATGCAGGCGGCGGTCGACCAGGTCTGGCCGTACGCGCACGAGCTGTTCGCCCCCGACCCGGCGGCGCCGGTCGACCCGGCCACCCTGCGGGCCGACTTCGACGCCACCGTCTCCGCCGTGCTCGACGAGGCCACCCTGACCCGGCCCGGGTCGGGTTGGGCGCCGGCCGGCGGGCGGGACGGCGTGCACACCGAGCACCTGTCCTACCTGCTCGCCGAGATGCAGGTGCTGCACCGCGCCCACCCCGGGGCGCGCTGGTGAGCCCGCGGGAGGCGGTGGCGGCGGTGGTGGACCCGGAGATCCGGGTCGTCACCATCGACGACCTCGGCATCCTGCGGGCGGTCGACGAGGACCCGGCGACCGGCCGGGTCGTCGTGACCATCACCCCCACCTACACCGGCTGCCCGGCGATGGACGTGATCCGCGCCGACATCCGCCGGGCGCTGGCCGCCGCCGGCCACCCCGACGCCGACGTGCGCACCGTCTACCGCCCGGCCTGGAGCACCGACTGGATCTCCGACGCCGGCCGGGCCAAGCTCGCCGCCGCCGGCATCGCCCCGCCGGCGCCGGTGCGCGCCGACAACGTGGTGCCGCTGACCCTCGCCGTACGCTGCCCGCGCTGCGGCTCGCCCGAGACCGAGCAGGTGAGCCGCTTCGGCTCCACCGCGTGCAAGGCGCTCTGGCGCTGCCGTTCCTGCCGTGAACCCTTCGACCACCTGAAGGCGCTGTGACTGTCACGATCACCCGCCCGGTCCGTCGCCGGCCGGTCTTCCACCCGCTTCCCGTCGCCGCCGTCGACCGGCTCACCGACGACGCCGTGGCGATCACCTTCGCGGTGCCGCCGGAGCTGCGGGAGGCCTTCGCGTTCTCCGCCGGCCAGCACCTGACCGTCCGGCGGAGCACCGACGCGGGGGAGGACGTGCGGCGGTCGTACTCCATCTGCTCCACGCCCGACGACCTGGCCCGGCACGGCCGGCTGCGGATCGGCGTGCGGGAGATCCCCGGCGGCGCGTTCTCCGCCTTCGCCTGCGGCGCGCTGCGCGGCGGCGACACGGTCGAGGTGCTGCCGCCGCTCGGGCACTTCACCACGGCCTTCGCGCCGGACCGGGCCCGCCACTACGGCGCGGTGGTCGCCGGCTCGGGGATCACCCCGGTGCTCGCGCTGGTCGCGACGGCGCTCGCCGTCGAGCCGGCCAGCACCTTCACGCTGGTGTACGGCAACCGCACGGCGAACACGGTGATGTTCGCCGAGGAGCTGGCCGATCTGAAGGACCGCTACCCGACCCGGCTGCACCTGGTGCACGTGCTCTCCCGCGAGCAGGGCGAGTCACCGCTGCTCTCCGGCCGGATCGACGCCGACCGGCTGGGCCGGCTGCTGGACACCGTCGTCCCCGGCGACACGATCGAGGAGTGGTTCCTCTGCGGCCCGTACGGCATGGTGGTGGACGCGAAGGCGGTGCTTACCGGGCGCGGCCTGCCGGAGTCCGCGGTGCGTACCGAGCTGTTCCACGTCGACGCGCCGCCGGAGCCGGTCCGTCGTCCGGCCGACGAGCCCGGTGCCGGCGCCGAGGTGACGATCGTGCTGGACGGCCGGTCGTCGCGCTTCACCATGGGTCGGGAGGAACGGGTCCTGGACGCGGCGCTGAAGGTCCGCGGCGAGCTGCCGTACGCCTGCAAGGGCGGCGTCTGTTCGACCTGCAAGGCCAAGGTCGTCTCGGGTGAGGTGACGATGGCCCGCAACTACGCGCTGGAGCCGGACGAGGTGGCGGCCGGGTACGTGCTCACCTGCCAGTCCAGCCCGACCACCGACACGGTCACGGTCGACTACGACGCGTGACGCGCGTTCGTCGCTGATGCGACGCGCAAGTCGTGTCCAGCTCTACCAACGCACGATGTGCCGGTATGGCATTGCCTTGTCCGAAGGGTTCGGACGGAGGTAGTCTGCAGAAGCCAGGGGCAGTAGCTCCGTGGAAGTGGACCCGGCAGCCTTCCGGACGGTGGGTGAGCCGGGTTTCGCGTATCCTCGGCCGGGTCAGACCTGCCGCGATTCACTGATCATGCGCCGTACCGAGTTCCGCCATCGGCCGCCCTTGGCCCAGCACCAGGCCAGGGCGTCGGGAATGGCCAGCAGACACTCTTCGTGTGCTCGTAACTGGTCGTACCGGAGCGTCCCTGACATCCCGGAATTCCTGACCTGCTCAAAGAGCAGACGCTGATCGGTGTGGAACGTCGAGTCGTCACGTTCGAGAACGAGGCGAGCGGCGTTGATCTTCGCCGCGTGCTCCACGAGTTCGATGAGACAGGCTCTCCGAGCGGCTCTGGCGTTGCGGTGGTCCTTTGCGTCGAAGATCACGGCATGCGCGGACAGCGTGGCGAGGGCGTCGATGATCTGTCGGCGCCTGTCGTCTCTCTCCTTGTGGAAGTGGATACGACGCTGGCCGGGCAGGATCAGCTCGCGGATGGTGCGCCGAGCGGCGGTCAGGTCCGCCGGTAGCACGACTGCGGCGGCGACGAGAAGGCCCCGTTCCTTCGTCTCGTCCACGAAGACGTGCGCGTTCACGAGGCTTTGGCCTTCCTGTGGCGACCGGAGGGTGCGGGTCAGGCGGTGACGATGTCCCGAATTCGCTCAAGTTTCTGTTGAGGGGTGAGTGCAGCGAGGTTCTTACTGCCGATGACGTCGAGTTCTGCTCGGACGTCGCAGTCGTCGGGCTGCAGCACCGCGTCGATCACTCGTGCCCGCGGACCGCCGTCGCGGACGTAGATCCAGACCGTCTGCCACTGGCGTGGCTCAGTGTTCAGTTCGGCGTTGAGCCGCTGTGGAGGAAAGAAGCCCAAGCCGGTGGCCCTGAGTGTCTCGGCGATCTCCGCCAGGACCCAGCGACCCAATTTGCGGTAACCCAGCTCGTCCCGTAACTCCCCGAGGGTCGCTTCGGTCAGCCCGCCGTCGGCTCGGCATCGGGCGGCAATGCCTGGAGCAGTGTCCATCTCGCTCACGTCGCCTCCCCTGGCATCGATGATGTGCCGGCCAAAATCTTTGCGTTCGGCGCATCAGAATGTCAAGATAGAGGCCAACATATTATTATGATCTCGTAAATAACTTGAGACCCTGCGCCGTGTCACATTGCGCAGCCCGGCGCGACGAGGAACCCCACGGGCGACGTACGCTCGGAGGCGTGACGGTGAGCCGGGAGATCGACGACATCCTGCAGCGCGGCGCGGACGGCGGGCGGATCACGCCCGAGGAGGCCCTGCTGCTCTACACCGAGGCGCCCTTCCACGCGCTGGGCGAGGCGGCCGACGCGGTGCGCCGGCGGCGCTATCCGGACAACATCGTCACCTACCTGATCGATCGCAACATCAACTACACCAACGTCTGCGTGACGGCGTGCAAGTTCTGCGCGTTCTACCGGGCCCCCAAGCACAAGGAGGGCTGGACCCACCCGACCGAGGAGATCCTGCGCCGCTGCGGCGAGGCGGTCGAGCTGGGCGCCACCCAGGTCATGCTCCAGGGCGGGCACCATCCGGACTACGGCGTGGAGTACTACGAGGAGCTCTTCTCCTCGGTCAAGACGGCCTACCCGCAGCTCGCCATCCACTCGATCGGGCCGAGCGAGATCCTGCACATGGCCAAGGTCTCCGGCGTCAGCCTGGAGGAGGCCATCGCCCGGATCAAGGCGGCGGGGCTGGACTCGATCGCCGGCGCCGGCGCGGAGATGCTTCCCGCGCGCCCCCGCAAGGCGATCGCGCCGCTGAAGGAGTCGGGCGAGCGCTGGCTGGAGGTCATGGAGCTGGCGCACCGCCAGGGCGTCGAGTCGACCGCGACGATGATGATGGGCACCGGCGAGACCGCCGCCGAGCGGATCGAGCACCTGCGGATGATCCGCGACGTGCAGGACCGCACGCGGGGCTTCCGGGCCTTCATCCCGTGGACGTACCAGCCGGAGAACAACCACCTCAAGGGCCGCACCCAGGCGACCACCCTGGAATACCTGCGGCTGGTCGCGGTGGCCCGGCTCTTCTTCGAGACCGTGCCGCACCTCCAGGCCTCCTGGCTGACCACCGGCAAGGACGTCGGGCAGCTCGCCCTGCACATGGGCGTCGACGACCTCGGCTCGATCATGCTGGAGGAGAACGTCATCTCCTCCGCCGGGGCGCGGCACCGCTCCAACCTGCACGAGCTGATCGGCATGATCCGCGCGGCGGACCGGATTCCCGCCCAGCGCGACACCCTCTACAACCGGCTCGCGGTGCACCGGACCCCGGCCGACGACCCGACCGACGATCGGGTCGTGTCGCACTTCTCCTCGATCGCGCTGCCGGGCGGCGGCGCCGGGAAGGCCCTCCCGCTGGTCGACGCCCACTGAGGAGCGCCGCCGCGCCCCTGCTCCCGACGCCCCACCGTCGCCCGTCGACGGTGGGGCGTCGCCGTTCACCGTGTCGGTGGCCGCAGGCGACGAACAGCGGGTGAACGTGGCGTGACCATCGGTGGCCGTGCCGGCCGGCCGATCGGCTGAGGGTCGCCGCCCGTTGATCTCGATTCGGTCACCGTTCCGGCCGGTGGGGTCGGCGGCGAGAGGCAGCAAGGCATATCAATCCGGGCATTCCTTAAGCGATTCTTAGCCGCACTGCTCAACGCGGGCCTGGGTGGGGGTGGCGGGCGTGATCGCGGGCCGCTAACGTCCCGGCCCGTAATGTTCCTGCACCCCACGGGGGGAACTTCCCAAATGATCTTCCGTAACCGCGCGCTGGCGATCGCCGGCGCCGGCGCCGCCGGGATCCTGACCGCGGGCCTCTTCGCCGCCCCGGCCCTGGCCGACACCTCGGCCGACCTGGCCATCGAGGCGACCGGCACCACCATCGCGGTGGGCGCGCCCGGCAAGACCTCGACCGTCTCCCTGCTCAACAAGAGCAAGGTGGACGCCAAGGGCATCCTCGTCGGTCTCGACGTCAGCAAGCTGGACACCAGCAAGGTCGACATCGACGAGAGCGGCTGCAACCCCCGCGAGGACGGCCTGATCCTCTGCGGCATCGAGGGCGACGTGCTCCCCGCCGGCGCCGACATCGACTGGGGCTTCCCGCTGACCCGCAAGAGCGGCGCGACGGGTGACGCGGGCCAGATCAGCGCGATCATCCTGCACGAGGGCGACGACCCCAACGAGTCCAACAACGAGGTGACCGTCAAGGTCAAGGTCGAGGGCACCGGCCCGGACCTGACCGTGGTCGCCGGCGACGTGACCAAGGCCGTCAAGGTCGAGGGCGACAAGATCAAGGTCGTCGGCGACCTGCGCGCCGGGGACACCGCCCAGCTCATCTACTCGGCCTTCAACCAGGGTGACGCCACCGCCACCGGGCTGAAGATCAGCGTGAAGCTGCCCAAGGGCGTGACCTTCGCCGAGGCCGAGCAGGGCTGCGAGTACAACTCCGGCAAGACCTCGCTCGTCTGCACCTACCGCGACGCCGACCTGATCCCGGCGTCGCAGGACAAGGACGGCGACGACCTGATCGCGGGCGGCCGGTTCTACCACCTGCTGACGGTCGGCAAGGACGTCAAGGCCGGCAGCCTGACCGGTGGCCAGGTCACCGTCGAGGCGCTCGGCAGCCAGGCGAGCACCGCCCGCGCCGCGGGCAAGAGCGCGCTTCCGGCCAACGCCGAGCCGGTGGCGACCACCGAGGTGGACGCCACCGACAACACCGACGCGTACGCTGTCGTCGTGACCGCCAAGGGCGGCGCGGGCGGCGGCGACGAGGAGCCCGGCCTGCCCCTGACGGGCCCGCAGACCGGCCTCATCGGCGGCATCGGCGGCGCGGTCCTCGTCGCGGGCGCGGCGATGTTCGTGATCGCGCGTCGGCGCCGGGTGGTCCTGGTGACCCCGGGCGACGAGAAGCCGACGGCCTGAGGGTCGTCCTCCATCGACCCGTGAGGGTCGTCCACATAACGCACGGCAGCGGGGGCGGGATGGGTGACCATCCCGCCCCCGCTGTCCGTCCGTGCGGCGGGGGTGGCCGGACGGCTGAAAGATGATCGCCGTGCTGGCGTCGCCGCGTCGCCCTTCGATACGGTCCGCTCGGTTCCGCAACCATTCGTTTCTTCCCTAACCCCCGGGGGACCGATGACCCTGTTCCACCGCTCGGCCCTGGCCCGCGCCGGCGCCGTGGCGCTCCTCGCGGCGGGCGGCCTGACCACCGTCGCCGTGCCGGCGTATGCCGCCGACCAGGCGGACCTCGCCGTGGCCCCGACCAGCTCCCACCTCGCCAAGGGCGTGCAGGCGGCCAAGGCCAAGCCGTTCAAGTTCACCGTCCACAACCTGACCGGCGGCGTCGACGCCAGGGACGTCACGGTCGAGGTGGACACGAGCCGACTCAGGGCCAAGCGGGTCGGCTACGTCGTGCCGGCGGGCTGCGAGACGGCCGGCAGCACCTTCACCTGCCGCCTCGGCGACCTGCGCGGCGGCACCAGCGAGGACTTCGGCATCCCGCTGTTCAGCACCGGCGGGAAGGGCAACGGCGGCACGTTGACGGTGACCGTCCGCGCGGCGACCGGCGACCCGGACACCGGGAACAACGAGAAGATCGAAGTGCCGGTCACCGTGACGAAGCCGGGCTACGACCTCACCGGCTGGGTGCAGGACGTCCAGGCCAACGTCGTGGTCGACGGCGCGGTGACCGACGAGCCCGACCTGCGGCCGGTGCGCCGGGGCGAGACCGTCCCGCTGGACTGGGCCGTCTACAACGACGGCAGCCGGCCCGCCACCGGCCTCTTCTACGGCCTCATGCTGCCGGCGGGTGTGAGCTTCGTGACGCTGCCGGAGGGCTGCGTCGCGGACGAGTTCCTCGGCCGGGCGCGGGCGCTGTGCGAGGACGCCGGCGTGACCGTCCGCCGGGGCCAGTACTACACCGCCGGCGTCACGGTGAAGGTCGACGACGACGTGACCGAGCCGGTGCTGCGAGAGGGCGACCTCTTCGCGTACGGGCTGGACGCCGCCGAGGGCGAGCCGGAGGGGGAGGCGCGGGCCGCCGGGCCCGCCCAGCGGAAGGCCTTCGCCGAGGTCGACCCGATGGACAACCACGCCACCTTCGAGGCGTTCGTCGACCTGTCGGCGCAGCCGACCCCGACTCCGACCCCGAGCGGCGAGCCGACCCCGACCCCGAGCGGCGGGCCGACCGGGCAGCCGACCCCGACCACGACTCCGGGCGGCGGCACGGGCGGCGGCGGCGGTGACGGCGGCGGGCTGCCGGTGACCGGCGTGCAGGCCGGCCTGATCGGCGGCATCGGCGCGGCCGTGCTGCTGGCCGGCGGGGCGCTGCTGCTGGTCTCCCGGCGGCGCGACGTCGTCGTGGTCGCCCCGGCCGACGAGAAGTCGACCGACTGACGCGCACGTCGGCGGGGGCGGGGTGGGTGACCACCCCG
>NZ_JBSGDY010000117.1:0-20102 GCF_053602615.1 Micromonospora sp. NPDC004336 | reverse complement strand
CACCCGCTACGACAAACTCGCCGTCCGCTTCGAAGCCACCGTCACCATCGCCATCATCAACCAGTGGCTCCGAGCCTTATGAAACACGGGCTAGTAGTCCGGGCACGCCTTGACGCGCAGCTTGAACCCGCCGCCAAGGCGGCACTGAGGCGGCGAGAGCAGCGCGAGCCCCGAGCTGGGTCAGTGCCGAACATCAAGCGATGACGTTCCCACCTGCTCCCCGGCGCGGGACACCAACAGCTGGCAGCACTCGACAGCTTGGGTCCGCATCCCCCGACGGGGTCGGCCTGGGCCGCCGGCGGAACGGCTGTCGACAGCAACGCTGACAGCAACGCCGTCGGACGGCGGCACGCTGACACCGCCCTGGCACGGACGGAGCTTCGAGCGTGCAGCCGTTGCCGGACGGGTGTGGACGCGACGCACAGAGCTTGTAAGCGAGTGCTCCGCCGCAGTCCGGGGTGAGTCACCGGTCCCGGTTCCAGAGCGATGCGCTGGCGAGAGCCGTAAGCGCTTGGCGTTCGAGAGCGACCGCTGTTTCTCTGTCGGCCGTCGTCGCCCAGCTGATGTGAAGGTCCGCGTGATGGATGGCCTCTTGAGCCCATGAGGCCGCCCTACGCGTTTGTCCCGCCTCTACCTCAGCCACTCGCTGCCGTAGCCACTCCAAGTCCGCGAGGGCGCGATCGAGGGCTGCCTCGCCGAGTCCACTGACGGCCGCCTTGCCGCGGTAGTAGACCGTGAGCCGGCCCTTGATGCCCTGACCCCGACGCTCGCCTGCCATCCCGATATAGACCAGCGGGCCGGTTGCCCGCTGGCGGGCGAGGTATACACCAGGCAAGCGTGGCGCCTGCTGAATCGCGAGCGCGAAGGGCATCCATGGGGACCAGGGTGCGAGCTCGGCGATGATGCCGAAGGCGTCGGTCATGTCGGGATGCTGCCTCCGAAGCACGTGACCGAGCAAGCGGCGGGCCGCGCCGACGACAACGACGAGGCTCCCCACAGGTTCAAGGCTGGGCACAGATCCGGCACAACTGAGCGCGAGTAACGGCGGAAGACGCCGGAAACTGACGGAAGGCGTTTGAGCAGGTCAGAAGCCCTGCCATGAATCACGTGGGAGGTCGGCGAGCTGGGGCTCTTACTTCCAGCGGAAGTGCACGAAGAGGCGGCCGAAGTTCTTCGAGTCCTTCTCGACGCGGTGGTAGAGCTGCTTGACGTCCTTCTGGTCGAGGAACCGCAGCACCCGCTTCTTGAGCTGGCCGGAGCCCTTGCCGGGGATGATCTCGACCAGGGTGGCCTTCTTCGCCACCGCCTCGTCCATGATCCCGCGCAGGGCCCGGTCGATGTCGTGGCCCTTGTTGAAGATGTCGTGCAGGTCCAGCTTCAGCTTCATCGCGCACCCACCGTCAGGTCCCGTCCCATGACGCCGATGGTAGGCGGCGCGGCTCTGTCGGAGCCGCGCCGTCCCCTGTCAGCGACCGCCCGCGACCCGGTTCTGCACCCGGTCCAGGGCGATGCGGTAGTCGTCGTTGCCGCTGTGCATCGCCGCCGCGATGCGCAAATGCCGCAGCGCGTCGACGTGCCGGTTCAGCCGCTCCAGCGTCCGGCCCAGCACGTGGTGGGCGTAGTGGTCGCTGGGGTCCCGGTCGACGAGCTCCCGAAGCTGCTCCTCGGCCCGGTTGAGCTGGGCCGACAGGAAGTACGCCCGGGCCAGCAGCTGCCGCACGGAGGCGTTGCCGGGCTCGGCCTCGACGATCGGTTCGAGCAGCCGGGCCGCCCCGGTCGGGTCACCGGCCTCGAAGAACATGGTCGCCCGCCGGTACTCGGCCAGAAGATCCATTCGACCCACCACCTCGTGTCGCGCCGCCACTTCTCCCGACGCTGGCACAACACCCGCCGCACCGCGACTGTTCCCCGCTCCGGGACGCTCGGGGCGGTGGCGGTCAGGCCCCGGTGCCGTGCCGGCCGGCGGTCGGGTGACGGCGTGCCGGCCGACGGTCGGGTGGCGGTGCCGCGCCGGCCGGCGGTCAGGTGGCGGCGTGCCGGCCGGCGACCAGTTCCCAGGCGCGTACGCCGCCGACGATGCCGGCGGTGTTGGGCACCACCACCACGTCGTCGCCCATCCGGGCGAGCTGCTCGGGCCGGATCAGCCGCGAGTTGCCGCCGCCCAGGTAGAGCCGGTCCCAGCGGAACACCGGACGCAGCCCGTCCACGACCTGCCGGATCCGGCGGGACCAGAACGCGTCCCCGAGGCGGCGCCGCTCCGGCTCGCCCACGTACGTGTCGTAGGTGGTGCCCCAGCGCACCGGGGCGTGGGACAGCTCCAGGTGCGGGGCGAGCAGCCCGCCGTCGAAGAGCGCGCTGCCCAGCCCCGTGCCGAGGGTCAGCACCAGTTCGCATCCGGTCCCGGCGACCACCCCCGCGCCGTGCACCTCGGCGTCGTTGAGCACCAGCGCCGGTACCCCGAACGCCTCGGCGAGCGCGGTCCGCGCGTCGTAGCCGGACCACTGGGCGACCAGGGTCGGGTCGACCTTCGACCGGGGCCCCGAGCGGGTCACGTAGTGCGGGGTGGCGACCACCACGCCGTGCCGGATCATCCCCGGCAGGCCCACGGTCAGCCGGTCAGCCGCTGGCAGCCGGCCCGCCAGGTCGAGCAGCGTCTTGACGAACAGCGACGGCGGCAGCGGGTACGGCGTGGGCACCCGCAGCGGCCGGGCGCGCATCGTGCCCGCCTCGTCCAGCACGGACGCCTTGATCCCGCCGCCGCCACAGTCGATCGCCAGTGTGGTCACCACCCCAGCAGTGTGCCGCCCACCCCCGCCCCCCACACGCCCCTCCCCACCCCCGCCCCGCCCCCACGCCCCCCAACTCCCGCGATCTTGCACTTTCGGCCCACCGTTCGGGGCTTTCGCACCTTTCGTCGGGGCAAAAAGTGCAAGATCGCCGAGGTGGGGGGTTGGGGGGGGTGGGGGCGGGGGTGGGCGAGGGGTGAGGGGGTGGGGGTGGGGCGGGATAGGGTTGGGGGTTTATGGGTGCGACGATGATCGTCAAGGGGCTGGCTGCGGGGCACGGGGACCGGGCGCTGTTCTCCGGGCTGGACCTCGTGGTCGCGCCGGGGGACGTGGTGGGGCTGGTCGGGCCGAACGGGGCCGGCAAGTCGACGCTGCTGCGTACCCTCGCCGGGTTGTTGCCCGTCGAGGCGGGCGGCGTCGCGCTCAGCCCGCCCACGGCGAGCGTCGGGCACCTGCCGCAGGAGCCGGAGCGGCGGGCCGGCGAGACCGTCCGCGACTTCCTGGCCCGGCGCACCGGCGTCACCGCCGCGCAGGCCGCCCTGGACGCGGCGACCGGGGCGCTCACCGACGGCACGCCCGGCGCCGACGACGCCTACGCCGAGGCGCTGGAGCGCTGGCTCGGCCTGGGCGGGGCGGACCTGGAGGAGCGCGCCGAGCAGGTCGCCGCCGAACTGGGGCTCACGGTCGACCTGGACCACCCGATGACCGGGCTCTCCGGCGGCCAGGCGGCCCGGGCCGGGCTCGCCTCGCTGCTGCTCAGCCGCTACGACGTCTTCCTCCTCGACGAGCCGACCAACGACCTGGACCTGGCCGGCCTGGAGCGGCTGGAGGAGTTCGTCACCGGCCTGCGGGCCGGCACGGTGCTGGTCAGCCACGACCGCGAGTTCCTCGCCCGCACCGTCACCCGGGTGCTCGAGCTGGACCTGCACCAGCAGCAGATCCGGCACTACGGCGGCGGCTACGCGGGCTACCTGGAGGAGCGCGAGGTGGCCCGCCGGCACGCCAGGGAGAACTACGAGGAGTACGCCGACACCCGGGCCGCGCTGGAGGCGCGCGCCCGCACGCAGCGGGCCTGGATGGAGAAGGGCGTCAAGAACGCCCGCCGCAAGGCCACCGACAACGACAAGATCGGCCGCAAGTTCCGCGCCGAGGCGACCGAGAAGCAGGCGGCCAAGGCCAAGCAGACCGAGCGGCTGATCGAACGGCTGGAGGTGGTCGAGGAGCCGCGCAAGGAGTGGGAGCTGCGGATGGAGATCGCCGCCGCGCCCCGCGCCGGCGCCGTCGTGGCCTCGCTGCGCGACGCCGTCGTACGCCGGGGCGACTTCACCCTCGGCCCGGTGACCCTCCAGGTCGACTGGGCCGACCGGGTGGCGGTGACCGGGGCGAACGGGTCCGGCAAGTCCACCCTGCTCGCCGCCCTGCTGGGCCGGCTGCCCCTCGACTCCGGGCACGCCGCGCTCGGCCCGGGCGTGGTGGTCGGCGAGGTGGACCAGGCCCGGGGGCTCTTCCTCGGCGACGCGCCCCTGATCGACGCGTTCCGTGCCGCCGTACCGGACCTGTCGCCGGCGGACGCGCGCACGCTGCTGGCCAAGTTCGGCCTGCGGGCGGGGCACGTGCTGCGGCCGGCGGCGACCCTGTCGCCGGGCGAGCGGACCAGGGCGGCGCTGGCGCTGCTGCAGGGGCGCGGGGTGAACCTGCTGGTGCTGGACGAGCCGACGAACCACCTGGACCTGCCGGCCATCGAGCAGCTGGAGTCGGCCCTGGCGAGCTACCCGGGCACGCTGCTGCTGGTCACCCACGACCGGCGGATGCTCGACGCGGTGACCACCAGCCGGCGGCTGCGGGTGGACGCCGGACGGATCGCCGAGGATTGATCCGTGCCGACGCGCTCGCGCCGGGTGACAATGTCCCCATGCTCAAGTGGGAGTACGCGCTGCTGGTCCGCCGCCGCCAGGCGGCCACCAACGACATCGGCTGGGAGGTCGTCTTCGTCTGGTACGGCCCGGACGGCTCCATGGTCGACGTGACGCCCTACGGCGACACCGCGCTGGCCCACCTGAACCGGGCCGGCGACCAGGGCTGGGAGCTGGTCGCGATGAGCGAGGACCCGTCCCTGCCCGGCAACAACGAGCTGCACCGCTACCACCTCAAGCGGCCCAAGCCGGCCGACCCGCCGCCCCGGCAGCGGATGCGCGGCGGCGGCCGTCCCCGGCGGACCATCACCGGCTGACCCGGACGATCACCGGCTGACCCGGGCCGCCGGCCGAGCCGGCCGAATCGTCTGCGACATCAGCTCCAAAGGGTCGCCGGGCGGAATGCCCGACGGCCGCCCGGGCGGCGTAGGTCACCGGAGCGGGGCATATCCGGCGGCGAGGCGGGTAACGGGCGGCCGGAGGTGCCCCATGGTCCCGTTGACCCAGATTCCGCCGTCGGCTGACCGGCTGCGGGCGATCGACGAGTTCCTCGCCGAGGCGTGGGCGGATCAGGCCGGCCACGACGACCGGCTGCGCGACCTGGCCGTCGAGGTGCGCTTCGACCGGGGCGTCGCGCACGTGGCCGGGGAGGTGGCCGACCCGGCCGAGCTGCGGCTGGTCCGGGAGCGGATCGGCCGCCTGGGGGGCGTCTTCGCGGTGTGGTGCCGGGTCCGGGTCGCCGGCCGGGATCCCGTGGTGGTCGACCTGGGCTGCGGGGCGACCAAACAGTGGCCGGGCAACCTGGGGCTGGACATCTTCCCGGCCCCGGGGGTGGACGCGGTGGCGGACCTCTCGGGCTCGCTGCCGCTGGCCGACGACTCGGTGGACGTGCTCTTCGCGGTGCACATCCTGGAGCACCTGGTCGACTTCCTGCCCCTGGTGGACGAGTGCCACCGGGTGCTCCGGCCGGGCGGGGTGCTGCACGTCATGAGCCCCTGGTGGGGGCATGTGAACGCGGTGGCCGACCCGACCCACGTACGGCTGCTGGACGTGCAGACGATCAAGGGGATCTGCGTCCAGCGCCCGCCGGGCACGCCGCGCTGGCACCCCCTGCACGCCGGCTGCGACGGCGCCTCCATCTTCGCGGACCTGACGCCGATCCCGCCGGAGGCCGATCCGCCGACCACCACCCACCTGGCCCGCTTCTTCGCCTGACCCCTTCCGCTCAGCGGCCCAGGGTGCTCTCGCGGGGCGTCAGGCGGTAGGGGGCCGGAAGCTCCCGGGGCGGGGCGGTGCGGTCGCCGTCGATGCGGCCGGCGAGCAGTTCCACGGCCAGCCGGGCGATGCGCTCCTTGTCGGGGGCGATGGTGCTCAGCGTGGGCACGGAGAAGCGGCCGTCCTCGATGTCGTCGAAGCCGGCCACCGCGACGTCCTCGGGGACCCGCAGGCCCGCCTCGTACAGGGCGCGCAGGGCGCCCAGGGCGAGGGTGTCGTTGAAGCAGAAGACCGCGTCGGGGCGTACCCCGGAGGCCAGCAGCGCGCGCATCGCGGCGGCGCCGTCCGCGCGGTGCCAGGCCGTCGCGGGCGCCACCAGGCGCTCGTCGTACGCGATGCCGGCGTCGGCGAGCGCGGCGCTGTAGCCGGCGAGCCGGAGCCGGGCGCTGGCCCCCTCGGGGGTGCGCTGCGAGCCGATGGCGGCGATCCGGCGCCGGCCGAGCCCGACGAGGTGCGCGGTGAGCTCCCGGGCGGCGCCCACGTTGTCGATGCCGACGTGGTCGGCGGGCCCGTGGTCGACCCGCTCGCCGAGCAGCACCATCGGGGTGCCGTCGAGCCCCGTCAGGTCCTCGGCGGTGAGCGCCAGCGGGCTGAAGATCAGCCCGTCGATCAGGTGCTCGGTGATGCCGGAGGCGACCACCCGCTCCTGCTCGTGGCCGCCGCCGGTCTGGTCGATCAGCACCGTCCAGCCCAGCTCGGCGGCGGCCGTGACGACGTGCCGGGCCAGCTCGGCGAAGTAGGGGATGTCCAGCTCGGGCACGGCCAGCGCGATCACGCCGGTGCGCCCCTTGCGCAGGTTGCGCGCGGAGAGGTTGGGCCGGTAGTTCAGCTCGGCGATGGCCTCCTCGACCCGGGCCCGGGTGTCGGGCCGGACGTGCGCGTAGCCGTTCACCACGTTGGAGACGGTCTTGACCGACACGCCGGCCCGCTCGGCAACGTCCTTGAGCCTGTGTCGCACCGCGCCACCTCCCGCCATGACTGCGCACTTTACCTCGCAACCGGCTCTTTACAACGTTGCTTACAACGTTGTAGAAACCATGGACACCGGGTGACCACGGTCACCCGGGGACCGGCGACAGGAAAGGTGGCATCCCCTTGCGGACCGCGCAGCTCACGATCGACCCGGCCTTCGCGATCGGACCGGCCGACCGGCGACTCTTCGGCTCCTTCGTCGAGCACATGGGCCGCTGCGTCTACGGCGGGGTCTACGAACCCGGGCACCCGAGCGCCGACCCGCGCGGCCTGCGCGGCGACGTGCTGGAGCTGACCCGCGAGCTGGGCGTGTCGGTGGTCCGCTACCCCGGCGGCAACTTCGTCTCCGGCTACCGCTGGGAGGACGGCGTCGGCCCCGTCGGCGACCGCCCCCGCCGCCTCGACCTGGCCTGGAAGACGATCGAGACCAACGCCTTCGGGCTCGACGAGTTCATGGCCTGGGCCGCCGCGGCCGAGGTCGAGCCGATGATGGCCGTCAACCTCGGCACGCGGGGCGTGCAGGATGCCTGCGACCTGCTCGAATACACCAACCACCCGGGCGGGACCCAGCTGTCCGACCTACGCCGCAAGCACGGCGCCGAGGAGCCGTACGGGGTGCGGCTCTGGTGCCTCGGCAACGAGCTCGACGGCCCGTGGCAGGTCGGCCACAAGACCGCCGACGAGTACGGCCGGCTCGCCGCCGAGACCGCCCGCGCCATGAAGATGATCGACCCGTCGATCAGCCTGGTCGCCTGCGGCAGCTCCAACCGGACGATGTCCACGTTCGCCTCGTGGGAGGCGACGGTGCTGGAGCACACCTACGAGCACGTCGACTACATCTCCGCGCACACCTACTACGACCCGTCCGACGGCGACCGGGCCAGCATCCTCGCCTCCGCCGTCGACATGGACAACTTCATCCGCGAGGTCGTCGCCACCGCCGACCACGTGGCCGCCAAGCAGCGGCACCGGCGGAAGCTCAGGATCTCCTTCGACGAGTGGAACGTCTGGTACCAGGCGCGCCTCCAGGCCGACCTGGACCGGCGCGGCTGGGTGGAGGCCCCGGCGCTGATCGAGGACGACTTCACCGCCGTCGACGCCGTGGTGGTCGGCGACCTGCTGATCACCCTGCTCCGGCACGCCGACCGGGTCGGGGTGGCCTGCCAGGCCCAGCTCGCCAACGTCATCGCCCCGATCCGCACCCGCACCGGCGGGCCGGCGTGGCGGCAGAGCATCTTCCACCCGTTCGCGCTGACCGCCCGGCACGCCCGGGGCACCGTGCTGCGCACCGAACCGGTCGGCCCGACCTACGAGACGAAGAGGTACGGCGAGGTCCCGGTGCTGGACACCGTCGCCGTACGCGACGAGGAGACCGGCGAGCTGAGCGTCTTCGCGGTCAACCGGGGCGACACGGACCTGGAGCTGCACCTCGACCTGCGCGGCCTCGCAGGACTATCCGCTTCATCCCACCTGAGCCTCGCCGCCGGGGACGACCCGACGGCGACGAACACCGAGGCGGAGCCCGACCGGGTGACGCCCCGGCGGCAGCCCACCCCCACCGTCGACAGCGGCCGGTGCTCCCTGCGCCTGCCCGCCGTCTCCTGGAACGTGCTGCGCTTCTCCCCCGCCGGCGACTGACGCCGGACCGGTCCTGGGCAGGCACAATTCATCCCCGTCCCCAAGGAGTGGATCCCCATGACGCAGAACGAGATGAGCCGGCGCCGCCTGCTCGGCCTCGGCCTCGGGCTCGGCGCCGCCGCCTCGCTGACCCTCGCCGGGTGCGGCGGCGACGACGACAGCTCGGGCCCGGCCGCCGGCAACGGCGGCAAGGACTACACCGGCCCCAAGGTGGACCTCAAGCTCTGGAACGGGTTCACCGGCGGCGACGGCGACATCTTCAAGGCGCTGGTCAACCAGTTCAACACCGAGCACCAGAACATCGCCGTCACGACCGCCACGTACGAGTGGGTCGACTACTACGCCAAGCTTCCCGGCGCCGCCTCCAGCGGCAGCGGGCCGGACATCGCGGTCATGCACATGGACCAGCTCGCCACCTTCGCCGCGCGCGGCGTCATCACCGAACTCGACGACGTGGCCAGGGCGCTGGAGCTGAGCGAGGGCGACTTCGCCCCCACCGTCTGGAAGGGCGGGCTCTACAACGACAAGCGGTACGGCATCCCGCTGGACATGCACCCCCTCGGCTTCTACTACAACAAGGGCGTCATGGCGAAGGCCGGGCTGGACCCGAACAAGCCGCCGACGACGAAGGACGACTACGCGGCCGCGCTGGTCGAGCTGAAGAAGTCCGGCGTGCAGGGCTTCTGGGTCAGTCCGTTCCAGTTCACCGGCGGCATGACCTTCTACTCCCTGCTGCACCAGTGGGGCGGCAGCGTCTTCGACGCCGAGGCCACCAGGGCGACCTTCAACTCGGACCAGGCCGTCGAGGCGTGCACCTGGCTGACCGACATGGTCAAGCAGGGCCACTCCCCCGCCAACGTCGGCCAGGACGCCGACTACCTGGCCTTCAAGAGCGGCAGGAACGCCTTCACCTGGAACGGCATCTGGCAGGTCAACGACCTGAAGAAGAGCCCGGATATCCAGTGGGGCGTCGCGCCCCTGCCGCAGATCGGCACGCAGCCGGCCGCCTGGGCCAACTCGCACAACTTCACCATCGTCAAGCAGCGGGCCGGCGACGCCAACAAGGTCTCGGCGGCGAAGGTCTTCATCAACTGGCTCAGTCAGCACTCCCTCGACTGGGCCAAGGGCGGCCAGGTCCCGGCCCGCAAGACCGTCCGGGACAGCGCCGACTTCAAGGCGCTGACCGAGGTCAACGCGCTCGCCCCCGAGCTGGAGTACGCGGCGTTCCCGCCGGCCACCCCCGGCCTCGGCGAGGTCATGACGACCTTCTACAACTCGTTCAACGAGGCGGCGCTGGGCAAGAAGTCGCCGAAGCAGGCGCTGGACGACGGGGTCGCCAAGGCCGACAAGCAGCTGGCGGACAACCGCAAGAAGTACGGGAGCTGAGTTCCCGTGGCGGACGTGACCGAGGTCGGGGCGGCGCGTGCTGACGCGCCGCCCCCGGCGGCCCGCGCCGCCCGCCGGGACGCCCCGGCGGGCCGGTCGGGGCGGCTGACGCCGTACCTCTTCCTCGCCCCGTACCTGGTCCTGTTCGGGCTCTTCGGCCTGCTGCCGATCCTGCTCGGCCTCTGGCTCAGCGCGCACCAGTGGGACTTCCAGCTGCCCAACCGGCCCTTCGTCGGGCTGGACAACTACCGGGAGCTCTTCTCCAGCGACTCGGCCGTCTACGGCGACTGGTGGCAGAGCGTCCGGGCCACCGCGATCTTCACCGTGTTCGCGGTGCCGCTGCTGGTGATCGTCCCGCTCGGGCTGGCGCTGCTGCTGAACCGCTCGTTCCCGGGCCGGACCTTCTTCCGGGCGGTCTACTTCGCGCCGTACGTGCTGGGCGTGGCGGTGATCGGCCTGCTCTGGCGGTTCCTGCTCGACGCCAACCTGGGCCTGGTCAACCGGCTCGCCGGGGCGGTCGGGCTGCCCGCCGACACCCCCTGGGTGACGGACGTGCCGTGGGCCTGGGTGTCGCTGGTCGGGGTGACCGTCTGGTGGACCTCCGGCTTCAACGCCGTGATCTACCTGGCCGGGCTCCAGGACATCCCGCAGGAGCTGTACGAGGCGGCGAGGGTGGACGGCGCGAGCGCGTGGGAACGGTTCCGGCACGTCACGCTTCCCGGGCTGCGTCCGGTGCTGCTGTTCGTCATCACCACGACCGTGCTCGCGTCGGCGAACGTCTTCGGGCAGTCGTTCCTGATCACCCAGGGCGCACCGGGCACGGAGACGCGCACGGTGGTCTGGTTCATCGTCGACGAGGGGCTGCGGGACAACGACGCGGGCCGGGCCGCCGCGATGAGCATCGTGTTCGCCCTGATGCTGGCGGTGGTGAGCATCGCCAACTTCCGCCTCTTCCGCTACCGGGAAGACTGAGGGGACCGCCATGACGACGCCCACGCCCACCACGCACGCCCCCGCGCCGGGCGGGACCGGCACCTCGGCGACCCGCCGCGCGCCCGGGGCCGCGCTGCGCCGCACCGCGCTCTACGCCATCCTGGTGGCCCTCGCCCTGGTCTTCCTGACGCCGCTGGTGTGGATGGTCGTCACCTCGCTGAAGACCTACACCGGGGCCCAGCGGATCCCGCCGACCTGGCTGCCGAGCCCCGTCTCCGGGTACGGCTACGAGCAGATCCTGAACAACTCCGCCAACCCGGTGCTGCGCTGGTTCGTCAACAGCATGCTGGCCGCCACCCTGCACGCGCTGCTGGTGCTGGCGACCGCCTCGATGGCCGCGTACGCCCTGGCCAGGATGCGGTTCCGCGGCCGCAGGGTGCTCTTCGCGCTGATCGTCGGGACGCTGTTCATCCCGCCGACGTCGCTGATCATCCCGAACTTCCTGGTCGTCGACGAGCTGAACTGGGTCGACACCCTGGCCGTGGTGGTCGTCCCCGGGGCGGCGAGCGCGTTCGGGGTGTTCTTCCTGCGGCAGTTCTTCCTCAGCCTGCCCCGGGAGCTGGAGGAGGCCGCGGTGCTCGACGGGGCCGGCCAGTGGCAGATCTTCTGGAAGGTGGTGCTCCCGCTGTCGAGGCCGGCGCTCGCCACCCTCGCCGTGCTGTCGTTCCTGACCAACTGGAACGACTTCCTCTGGCCGATCTTCGTGCTGTTCAGCCCGGAGATGCTCACCCTGCCGCCGGGGCTGGGCCTGCTCCAGGGGGCCTACAACACCGACTATCCGGTGATCATGGCGGGGGCGGTGCTGGCCAGCGTGCCGGTGCTGATCCTCTTCGTGCTCGCCCAGCGGCACATCATCCAGGGCGTCTCCCGCAGCGGCCTCAAGGGATGACGGCGGGGACGTCCCGGCGGCGGCGGGGCGCGGCGGCGGTGCTCGCCGCCGCGCTGCTCGCCGCCGGCTGCGGCGGCGGAGACCCTTCGAGCCCGGGAGACGACGCGAGCATGTTCACCAATCCGGTCGTACGCACCGACGCGCCCGACCCGCAGGCGATCCGGGTGGGCGACACCTGGTACCTCTTCCACACCAACGCCGGCGGTCGGAACGTCCCGGTGCTCACCAGCCCCGACCTGGTGGACTGGACGCCGGCCGGTGACGCGCTGCCGGAGCTGCCGGCGTGGGCGGAGCCCGGGAGGAACTGGGCGCCGGAGGCGATCGAGCTGGCCCCGGACCGGTTCCTGCTCTACTACACCGTCGCCGGGCGGGAGTCGGGGCGGCAGTGCGTCGGCCGGGCCGTGGCGAGCGCGCCGCAGGGTCCGTACCGGGACGACTCGGCCGCCCCGCTGGTCTGCCAGGCGGAGCTGGGCGGGGCGATCGACGCCAGCCCGTTCCGGGACGCCGACGGCAGCCTCTGGCTGCTGTGGAAGAACGACGGGAACGCCATCGGGGTCGACACCTGGATCTGGTCGCAGCGCCTCTCGGACGACGGGCTGCGCCTGGTCGGCGAGCCGGCGAAACTGCTGAAGCAGACCGAGCCGTGGGAGGGCGCCCTGGTCGAGGGGCCGTTCCTGCACCGCCACGACGGCAGGCTGTTCCTGTTCTTCGCCGCCAACGCCTACGACCGCGCCGAGTACGCCGAGGGCTACGCGGTCTGCGAGTCGCCGGCCGGCCCCTGCGTCAAGGCCCCGGAGAACCCGATCCTGAGGAGCAGCGAGGCGGCCACCGGGCCGGGGCACGCGTCGATGGTGGTCGTCGACGGGCGCACCTGGCTGCTCTACCACGCCTGGCCGCCCGGCCAGGAGGGCGCCGTCGACCCCGGCCGCCAGGTCTGGCTCGACGAGGTCGTCTGGACCGACGGCAAGCCCGTCGTGAAGGGCCCGACCGCGAAGCCGCAGCCGCGCCCCTGACGATCAGACGGAAGCCGGTTCCCGGGAGTCGGCCGAGGAGGAGCCCTGGGCGAGCCGGTTCTTCCGGTAGCCGTAGCCGAAGTAGATCAGCGCGCCGAGCAGCATCCACGCGCCGAACCGCAGCCAGGTCTCCACCGACAGGTTCAGCATCAGGTAGAGGCAGGCGAGCGCCGAGACGATCGGCAGCACCGGGGAGAACGGCACCCGGAACGGCCGGTCCAGGTCGGGGCGCCTGCGCCGCAGGATCGGCACCGCGACCGAGACCAGCACGAACGCCGCGAGCGCGCCGATGCTGACGAGGTCGGCCAGGGCCGACAGCGGCAGGAAGCCCGCGAGCAGCGCGACCGCCACCGTCATGACCGCCGAGATCCGGTACGGGGTGCCCCAGCGCGGATGCACCTTCGCGATCGACGGCGGGATCAGCCCGTCGCGGCTGATGGCGAAGCCGATCCGGCCCATGGCCACCAGGTCGACCAGGATCACGCTGGTCAGGCCGGCGACGGCGGCGATCGAGACGAGGATGCCGGCCCACTCGGCGCCGACCGCGTTGAAGGCCGCCGCGATCGGGGCGCCCCGGTCGATCTCGGTGTACGGGACCATCCCCACCACGACCAGCGAGACGCCGACGTAGAGCACGGTGGAGACCAGCAGCGTGCCGAGCAGGCCGAGGGTGAGGTCCCGGCGGGGCCGCTTCGTCTCCTCGCCGAGGTTGGCCACCGCCTCGAAGCCGGTGTACGCGAAGAAGACCACCGCGGCGGCGCTGAGCACCCCGACGAAACCGAAGACCGAGGGTTCCAGGCCGAAGAGCGCCTGGGTGACGGGCTGCTTGATGCCGTCCTCGCCGCCGTCGGCGGGCCGCGCCGGCGGAATGAACGGGGTGAGGTTCGCGGCCTTCACGAAGAACAGGCCGGCGACCACGATGAAGACGCAGATGGCGACCTTGACCAGCACCAGCAGGTTGGTGACCCGGGCGGACTCGCGGATGCCGACGATCGACACGACGCCGAGCAGCAGCACGATGCCGATGGCGCCGACGTTGACGACGCTGCCCTCCTCGCCGAACCAGGCGGTGGGCAGGCCGACGAGCTCGGCCAGGTAACCCGACCAGCCCCGGGCCACCACCGCCGCGCCGAGGGCGAACTCCAGCAGCAGGTCCCAGCCGATGATCCAGGCGACGATCTCGCCCATGGTCGCGTACGCGTAGGTGTAGGCGCTGCCCGCGGTCGGCACGCTGGACGCCATCTCGGCGTAGCAGAGGGCGGCGAGCAGGGCGACCAGGCCGGCGATGGCGAACGAGAGCACCACGCCCGGCCCGGCGCTGTCGCGGGCCTCGATGCCGGTGAGGGTGAAGATTCCGGTGCCGATCACGATGCCGATGCCGAAGCCGGTGAGGTCGCGCGCGCCGAGCCGGCGCTTCAGTCCCGGCCCGCCGCCGTCGGACTCGCCCTGGGCCAGCACTTCCCCGATCGGCTTGGTACGCAGCACAGACACCGCGTTCACCCCTCCCACGCCGGGCCACCCCCACGGCGGGCCGGTGACCGGCGTTGCTACCCAGGGCGAACCCGCCGTAACCATGCCCCTCCCCGCATTCTGGTCACGCCTCAGGGTGTGTCTGCTGTCACTCTTCGCAGGGTGAGCCCCGCCACCCGGGGGAGCCGAACCCGACGGACGGACCGATCCGGCGCAGACCCTTGCGCCGAACCCACGAGGTGTGAAAATTTTCTACCAAGCGGCAGATAGCCGACGGCGAATCTTGCCGGCACCGCCGTGACGACCCCCTGACACGGGAGCCCCAACGAAGGGACACACCGCATGAAGGCAACTCGGCTCGGAGCCGCCGGGCTGGCCGCCGCACTGCTCGGCGCGCTCGTCGCCGCCACCCCCGCGGGCGCGGCGCCCGACGCGGCGACCACCGCCTCCACCACCACCTGCGTCACCGACCCGGCCACGCCGAAGCGGCAGTTCCGGGCCATGTGGATCTCCTCGGTCGTCAACATCGACTGGCCGACCAAGGCGTCCCAGACCGCACCCGACCGCATCGCCACCCAGCAGGCCGAATACCGGGAACTGCTCGACCTCGCCGAGCGGCTCAACCACAACGCCGTGGTCGTCCAGATCCGGCCGACCGCCGACGCGTTCTGGCCGTCGCCCTACGAGCCCTGGTCGGAGTACCTGACCGGCGTCCGCGGGCAGGACCCGGGCTGGGACCCGCTGAAGTTCGTCATCGACGAGGCGCACAAGCGCAACCTCGAGTTCCACGCCTGGTTCAACCCGTACCGCGTCTCCATGCCGGCCCCGGGCGGTGCCGGCGGCGACATCAACCTGCTCGCGCCGAACCACCCGGCTCGGCAGAACCCCGACTGGGTCTTCGCCTACCCGCCGGCCGGCGTCGCCGGCAGCCGGCTCTACTACAACCCCGGCATCCCCGAGGTCCGCGAGTTCGTGCAGACCGCGATGATGGACGCCGTCAAGCGGTACGACGTCGACGGCGTGCACTTCGACGACTACTTCTACCCCTACCCGAGCGGCACCCACCAGGTGCCGGACGACGCCGCCTTCGCGGCGTACAACCGGGGCATCACCAACAAGGCCGACTGGCGGCGGGACAACACCAACCTGCTGATCCAGGAGATGGGCGCCAAGGTCAAGGCCGCGAAGCCGTGGGTGAAGTTCGGCGTCAGCCCGTTCGGCATCTGGCGGAACCAGTCGGTCGACCCGCTGGGCTCGGACACCACCGGCAGCCAGGCGTACGACACCGTCTCCGCCGACACCCGCAAGTGGGTGAAGGAGGAGTGGATCGACTACATCGTCCCGCAGCTCTACTGGTACATCGGCCAGTACCCGGCCGCCGACTACGCCCGTCTGGTGCCGTGGTGGGCCGACGTGGTGAAGGGCACGAAGGTGCAGCTCTACATCGGGCAGGCCGACTACAAGAGCGGTGACCCGGCGTACGGCTCGTTCTGGATGAACCCACGCGAGCTGTCCGACCACCTGACGCTCAACCGGCAGTACCCCGAGGTCCAGGGCAACATCCACTTCTCGGCGGTGCAGGTCAAGGCCAACCGGCTCGGCGCGACCGACATCTACGCCGCCGAGCACTACTCGCGGCCGGCGCTGATCCCGACCATGTCGCACCTGCCGAAGAAGCCGCTGCTCATGCCCGTGGTCACCAAGGCCGCGCGGCAGGCGGACGGGGTCCGGCTGAACTGGCTCCAGCCGGCCGACGGCGCGGGCCCGCTCGGCACCGCCACGTCGTACGCGATCTACCGCTTCGACGGGGCCGGCCTGGCGAACCGGTGCGACTTCGCCGACGCGGCGCACCTGGTCGACACGGTCCGCGCCGACGGTGACTCCCGGACGCAGTCCTGGGTGGACACCACCGCCGAGGCGGGCAAGCGGTACACGTACTACGTGACCGCGCTCGACCGGCTCGCGAACGAGAGCCCGGCCAGCCCGCCGGCGTTCGTGCGCTGACGTCCCACCGGATGCCCCGGGTGCCCCTTGGCACCCGGGGCATCCGTCTGTCTCGGCGGGCGTGCGCGGTGCCGGTCCGGCCAGGTCTGCGCGGCGTGCCGGTGCCGGTCAGGCGAGCGCGGCGTGCCAGTGCCGGGTCAGGCGTGCGCGGCGTGCCGTCCGGTCAGCGTGCGCGGCGTGCCGGTGCCGGGTCAGGCGTGCTCGGTGTGCCGGTCCGGCGTGACCGGCCGGCGGGGGGCCGGCCGGGCCGGATCCGCGCCGAACCGGGTCGAGTCGGCGGCCAGGTCCGGATGTTCGACGCCCAGCGCCAGCGCCGCCGCCTCCTCCAGACCCAGCTCCGCCCCCGCGCCGTACGCGCCGTCGAAGACGACGTCGCCCAGCACCCGGCGCAGCTCGCCCTGCCAGCGCGCCCAGTAGGGCCCGTAGATGCCGGGGGCGCAGCGCATGCTCGCCCGGATCGCGCCCGCCGCGCCGAACAGCCGGGCGGCCGTCAGCCCGTCGCCGCCGGCGGCGCAGCGCACGGCGAGCGCGTGCAGCGTGTCGCAGGCCCGGCCGTGGAAGCCGTGGCTCATCCGGGACCGGAGCGCCACCTGGAGGTGCTCGTGCGCCGCGATCAGGTCGCCACGGGCCAGGGCCACCATCCCGAGCAGCATGTCGACCGAGCGCCGCCCCCGCTCGACCGGCCGGGCCGCCTCGACCGGCCGGGCCGCGCCCAACAGCTCGGCGGCCTCGTCCAGGGCGCCCCGCCGCCAGAGCAGGCCGGCGAGGCTGAACACGGCGAACAGCGCGTCGCCCACCACGTCCTCGTCGTGCGCCCAGTCGATGACCTCCCGGCAGACGCGCTCGGCCTCCGCGAGCTGTCCCATGTCGACCAGCGGGGCCGCCCGCCCGGCCAGCACCCGCGCGAGCAGGGCCGCGTCGCCGGCCTGCCGGGCCGCCGCCTCCGCCCGCTGGGAGAAGCGCAGCTCCTCGGCGAACTCGCCGTCCGCGCCGGCGTGCAGCGAGTGCATGTGGTACGCCGCCGCCAGCTCGGCCTCCGGAATCCGCTCGCCGGTCTCGGCGATCCGCCCGTACAGCCGGAACAGCCAGAGCCGCCCCTCCCGGGCCAGGCCCCGCTCCCGCCACCACTGGTCCAGGCCGCCGGCCAGCCGCAGGCCGGCCCGGGCGCTGCCGCCGGTCGCGCACCAGCGCAGCGCGGCGCGCAGCTCCCCGGCGAGCGGGTCGAGGGCGTAGAGCGAGAGCGTGACCGGTCGGCCGTCCGGGCCGAGGTGCGCCCGCTCCAGCGCGTGTGCCGACCAGGCGACGTGCCGGTCCCGCGCGGCCTGCTCCTCCCCCGCCTCCGCCAGCCGCCGGGCCGCGTACGCCCGGATCGGGTCGAGCATCCGGTAGGTGCTGCCCGAGGCCTGCGGCTCGGCCAGCACCATCGACTTGTCGACCAGCACGGAGAGCGGGTCGAGCGGATCGGTGCCGAGCAGCCACTCCACCGCCGCCAGGTCCACCGGGCCGGCGAAGACCGCCAGCCAGCGCAGCAGCCGGGCGGCGCGCGGCCCCAAGGTCCGGTACGACCAGGTGACCGTGGCCTGCATCGTGAGGTGCCGTTCGGTGGCGGACCGCTGCACCGCCCGGGTCGCCGGGGTGGGCGGCGACACCCCGACGGCCGCCGCGACCAGGTCCACCGTGTCCTGCTGGTTGCCCGTCCAGCCGCGCTCCACCGGGGGCGGCTCCGGATCCTCCCGGCCGGCGTCCAGCGTGCCGAGCACGTCGTCGAGGCGCTCGGCGAGCTGGCCGACGGAGAGCACCCGCAGCCGGGCGGCGGCCAGCTCGATGGCGAGCGGCAGCCCGTCCAGCCGCCGCACCACCCGGCGCAGGTCGGCCGACTCGGCCGGGTCCGGCGGCCGGCCGCCCCGGGCCGCCGCCGTCCGGTCCAGCAGCAGCGCGACCGCGTCGCTCTCCGCCCCGCCCGCCGGCGGGTCGACGGACAGCGGCGGGATCCGCCAGACCACCTCGCCGGGCAGGCCGAACGACTCCCGGCTGGTGGCCAGCACCTGGACTCCCCCGCCGCCGGCGAGCAGCCGCGAGATCACGTCGGCCGAGGCCGCCGGCTGGGCGTCGCAGGTGTCCAGGACCACCAGCATCCGGCGCGCGGCAGCGTACTCCACCAGGGTCTCGACCATCGGGCGGCCGGGCTCGGGGCGCAGCCCGAGCACGGCGGCGACGGCGAACGCCACCAGCCCCGGGTCGGTGACCGCGGCGACGTCGACGAACCAGACCCCGTCCGGGTACGCCTCCACGAGGTCGCCGGCGAGTTCCACGGCGAGCCGGGTCTTGCCCGCGCCGCCCGCGCCCAGCACGGTCACCAGCCGGTGCGCCTCGACCAGTCGCCTCAGCTCGGCGCGCTCGGCCTGCCGGCCCACGAACGAGGTGATCTGGGTGGGGAGGTTGTGCGCGATCGCGTCGGCGGTACGCGGTCGCGGGAACTGCCGCTCCAGGCCCGGAGCGACCAGTTGGAAGAGGCGTTCCCGGTCGTCGAAGCCGCGCAGCCGGTGCAGGCCCAGGTCCAGCAGGGACGCGCCGGCCGGCAGCGGGTCGGCGTGCCGCGCCGTCGACGCCGAGCAGAGCACCTGCCCGCCGTGCGCGGCGGCGGCGACGCGGGCCGCACGGTGCACCTCGGGGCTGGCGTACTCGCCGTCGCGCGGCTCCGCCCGCCCCGTGTGCAGGCCCATCCGGACCCGGGGCACGGCGTCCGGGGTGGGCCAGTCGTGGTTGGCCAGCGCGCGCTGGGCCGTCAGGCACGCGGTGAGGGCGGCGGTCGCGTCGCCGAAGGCGAGGAAGAACGAGTCGCCCTCGGTCAGCAGCTCCGCGCCCTCGGTCGCGGCGATCGTCCGGCGCAGCAGTCGTCGGTGCTCCCGCAGCACCGGCCGGTAGTCCGGGCCGAGCAGCTGGGCCAGCCGGGTCGACCCCTCGATGTCGGTGAAGACGAAGGTCACCCACCCGCTCGGGAGGTGGATCCGTGGCGACATGCGTGGGACCTCCCCCGTGACGTCGGACTCATGCTGCCTGATACCGGACCGTCACGCATCGTGAGAACGGTCGGCCGGGCCCGGACGCGCGGTGCCCGGCGGTCGCGGCGCGGACGAGCGGGACCGGCCCGACGGTCGGCGGACGTCGACGCGTCAGCAGCCGCAGGCGCCGCCGCAGCAGCCGCCTCCGCCCACGGCGGGCGCGCCGCCGGCCGCACCGGCGCCGCGACCGGTGACGGCGACCGTGGACAGGAGCTTGACCGTGTCGGTGTGTCCCCACGGGCAGGGCGCCGGCTCGCCGGCCTGCGCCATCGGACGGTTGACCTCGAAGGTGTCGCCGCACGCGCGGCAACGGAACTCGTACCGGGGCATGACATCAGGGTACGGCCGAGCCTGACTCCCGAGGAGACATGGGTGATACTCAACTTGTGGTGGACGGCGAGGACAGATCGACCCTTCGGCCCCTGCGACCGGCCGTGCCGCCCGACGGGCCGCTCCCCGGCTCCGGGCCGGCGTCCGGGCCGCCGGCACGGCTGCCCCGTCCGCGCCGTCCCTGGCTGAGGCCCCAGGCCCCCGCCGACGCCGCGGGGGACGCCGGGGCGTCGGCCCCACCGTCCGACCGGGACGCCCCGGCGGCCGGCCCGGCCCCGGCGGTCGCCCCCGGGCGGGCCACCGCGACCTGCACCGCCGGCTCCGCCCGCGAACAACCGGGGACGGCGGGCGCGCCGGCCGCTGTTCGGAGG
>NZ_JBSGDY010000116.1:0-20231 GCF_053602615.1 Micromonospora sp. NPDC004336 | reverse complement strand
GGCGGCGCCGCCGACCCGCGCCGCCGTGGCCGGTGCCGTACCCGATCAGGACGTTTCCGGAGCCGGCGCGCTCCTCCTCGCGGTAGGTGGCGTGGCCGGCGGGCTCGTCGCCGGTCCCGCCGTCGCCGGCCAGCGGCGCGATGGTGATCAGCGGCTGGCCGACCGGGCGGGTCTCGCCGGCCGCACCGTGCAGCGCCACGACCCGCCCGGCGTACGGGCAGGGCACGTCGACGACCGCCTTGGCGGTCTCCACCTCGACGACGGTCTGGTCCACCGTGACCACGTCGCCCACGGCGACCCGCCACTCGACGATCTCGGCCTCGCTCAGCCCCTCGCCCAGGTCGGGCAGGAGGAAGACCTGCGTACCGTCCACGGTCGTCACGCCGCGCTCCCCCGGGCCAGCCAGCGCTCGTCCGGCTGGTCGTCCCACTGGAGCCGGGCCACCGTGTCGAGCACCCGGTCCACCGACGGCAGGTGGGTGTGCTCCAGCATCGGCGCCGGGTACGGGATGTCCAGCCCGGACACCCGCAGCACCGGGGCGTGCAGGGCGTGGAAGCAGCGCTCCTGCACCCGGGCGGCGATCTCCGCGCCGACCCCGGCGAAGCCCTGGGCCTCCTGGATCACCACGCACCGGCCGGTGCGGCGGACCGAGGCGGTGACCGTCTCGTCGTCGAACGGCACGATGCTGCGCACGTCCACGACCTCCAGGTCCCAGCCCTCCTCGCGGGCGGCCTCGGCGGCCTCCAGCGCCACCGGCACCGCCGGCCCGTACGCGACCAGCGTGGCGTCGCGGCCCGGCCGGCGTACGACGGCGCGGCCGATCGGCGCGGTCGTGGCCGGCAGCTCCGCGTCGGCGCTGGAGAAGTAGAGCTTCTTCGGCTCCATGAACACGACCGGGTCCGGGTCGTCGATCGCCTGGCGCAGCAGGGAGTACGCGTCCTCGACCGTCGCCGGGGTGACCACCTTCAGCCCCGGGGTGTGGGCGTAGTACGCCTCGGAGGAGTCGCAGTGGTGCTCGACCCCGCCGATGCCGCCGGCGTAGGGCACCCGGATCACGATCGGCACGCTCAGCGCGCCACGGGTGCGGTTGCGCAGCTTCGCCACGTGCGAGGCGATCTGCTCGAACGCCGGGTACGCGAACGCGTCGAACTGCATCTCGACCACCGGGCGCAGCCCGGACATGGCCAGGCCGACGGCGAAGCCGACGATGCCGGCCTCGGCGAGCGGGGTGTCGAAGCAGCGCTTGTCGCCGAAGCGGGCCTGGAGGCCGTCGGTGATCCGGAAGACGCCGCCGAGCGCCCCCACGTCCTCGCCGAAGACGAGCACCCGGTCGTCGTCGAGCATCGCGTCGGCGAGCGCGGCGTTGAGCGCCTTTGCCATGGTCAGGGCGGCCATCAGCGCTCACTCTCCTCGTCCGCGGCGGCCAGCTCGGCGCGGACCTGCTCGCGCTGCTCGACCAACTGTGGGGTGGGCTCGGCGTAGACGTGGTCGAAGAGGCTCATCGGGTCGACCGCCGGCTGCGCGTTCATCCGGGTGCGCAGGTCGGCCGCGTACGCCTCGGCCTCCTCGGCGACGGCGGCGACGCCCGCGTCGTCGAGCGCGCCGCGCGAGCGCAGGTACGCCTCCAGGCGGGCCACCGGGTCGCGGTCCCGCCACGCCTCCACCTCGGCGCCGTCGCGGTAACGGGTGGCGTCGTCGGCGTTGGTGTGCGGCTCCATCCGGTAGGTGTGCGCCTCGACCAGGAACGGGCCCCTGCCGGCGCGGGCGTGTTCGACCGCGCGGGTGAGCACCGCGAGGACGGCCACCGGGTCGTTGCCGTCGACCTGCTCGCTGGGCACGCCGTAGCCGACGCCCTTGTACGCCAGCGACGGGGCGGCGGTCTGCCGGGACAGCGGGACGCTGATCGCGTACCGGTTGTTCTGCACGAAGTAGACGACCGGGGCCTTGAACACGGCGGCGAAGTTGACGCCCTCGTGGAAGTCGCCCTCGCTGGTGGCACCGTCGCCGATGAACGCCAGCGCGACGCTGTCCCGCCCCTGGTATGCCTCGCCGTAGGCCAGCCCGGCGGCGTGCACGCACTGCGTCGCCAGCGGGGTGCACTGCGGGGCGGTGCGCCGGGCGGCGGGGTCGTACCCGCAGTGCCAGTCGCCGCGCAGCAGCGTCAGCACCTCGACCGGGTCGATGCCCCGGGAGACCAGCGCCATGGACTCCCGGTAGGTCGGGAAGACCCAGTCGTCGTCGCGCAGCGCGAGGATCGCGCCGACCTGGCAGGCCTCCTGGCCGCGCGAGGACGGGTAGACCGCCAGCCGGCCCTGCTTGGTCAGGGCGGTGGCCTGGACGTCGAAGCGACGCCCGATCACCATCCGCCGGTACATCTCGGCGAGCGCCTCGACGGGCGGCTCGGGGTAGTCGGCGGGGGCGGGCAGCGGCGTACCGGTGGGATCGAGCAGGCGGATCGGCTCGGTGGCCGGCAGCAGCGGCTTCGCCGGGTCGGGCGGGGTGGCCTTCCGGCGGCTGCGCGGGGATGCCCTGCGGACCGCCTCGGGTGTGGTCGTCACGGCGGGACCTCCTGGGACGTGTGGTGGGCCTATGCTCCTGCCGTCGGATGATTGACTCAAGATCCATGACAAACGCGGGACGGATGGCATTCGGATGGCACCCAGATGAGCCAGGAATCCGGGCCGGTCGGGGAGCCGGCGGCCGGAACGGGACGTTCGGCCCGTCCCCTCGACGAGGTCGACCGGCGCATCCTCGACGAACTGGTCCGCGACGGCCGCACCTCCGTGCGCACCCTCGCCGAGCGGATCCACATCTCCCGCACCAACGCGTACGCCCGGGTGGAACGGCTGCTGCGCGACGGGGTGATCACCGGCTTCCGGGCGCAGGTCGCACCCGAGGCGGCGGGCCTGGGCACCTCGGCGTACGTCGCGTTGAAGATCGAGCAGAACACGTGGCGGGAGGTGTCGGCGGAGCTGGCCCGGGTGCGCTACATCGAGCACGCCGCGCTGCTCGGCGGCGACCACGACGTGCTGGCCCTGGTCCGGGCACCGGACAACGCGACCCTGCGGGACGTGGTGCTGGGCCGGGTGCAGAGCATCGCCGGGGTGCTGTCGACCCGCACGTGGCTGGTCTTCGACGAGTTCGACGGCGAGCGCAGCCCCTGGGAGTGAGCCGCACGACCGCCGTGAGCCGGGCCGGCGCGGCCGGGCCGCCGTGGGTCCGGGTCGCCGTGGGCCGGGCCGGCGTCGGTCGGGCCGGCGTCGGTCGGGCCGGCGTCGGCCGGGCCGGCGGGCGGGTCGGTGGTGGGCCGGGCGCCGGCGTGGGCCGGCGGCCGCGTCAGCGCCGGCGGGCTCAGCGCTCCGGCGGGGCCTCCAGCCCCTCGCGGTCGGCCCGCTCCAGCAGCGGCTCCAGGGAGAAGCGCCGCCCGTCGAGGCCCGCGTGGGGGTCGCCGCGCTCGGCGAAGCGGGCCGGCATCGTGGTGACGTCGAAGTCCTCCGGCCGCACGTCGTCCAGCTCGGACCAGACCAGCGGCGCGGAGACCAGGGCCTTCGGGGTCGGGCGGATGGAGTACGCCGAGGCCATCGTGTGGTCCCGGGACATCTGGTTGTAGTCGATGAAGACCGGGCGGTCCCGCTGCTCCCGCCACCAGGTGGTGGTGACCAGGTCCGGCAGCCGGCGTTGCAGCTCGCGGCCCAGCGCCAGCACCGCCCGCCGGCAGTCGCCGAAACTCCACCGGGGCTCGATCGAAAGGTAGATGTGCAGGCCCCGCCCGCCGGTGGTCTTCGGGTAGCCGGTCAGGCCCAGCTCGTCGAGGAACGCGCGCACCTCGTGGGCGACCGGCACCACCTGGTCGAAGCCCACCCCGGGCATCGGGTCGAGGTCGATCCGCAGCTGGTCGGGGCGCTCGACGTCGGCGGCGGAGACCGGCCACGGGTGGAACCGCAGCGTGCCGAGGTTGGCCGCCCAGATCACCACGGCCAGCTCGCTCGGCGCGACCTCGTCGGCCGTACGCCCGCTCGGGAACGTGATGTGCGCGGTGCGCACCCACTCGGGCGCGCCCGCCGGCAGCCGCTTCTGGTAGAAGGCGTCGCCCCGGTTGTCCTGCCGGGTGCCGATCTTCGCACCCTCGAAGACGCCGCGCGGCCACCGCTCCAGCATCGTCGGCCGGTCTCGCAGGGCGCGCAGGATGCCGTCGCCGACGGCGAGGAAATAGCGCACCACGTCCAGCTTGGTCAGCCCCAGCTCGGGAAAGTAGGGCTTGTCCGGACTGGAGACGCGGACGACCCGCTCCCCCACCGTGATCTCCTCGGCCGCCGTCGCCACGACTCACACCGTAGCGGCGACCGGCCGGCGCCGGGAGGCAGCGCGCCGGGCCCGGGCCGGGCGGCGAACAGGCCGGGCGACGAAGGGGCCGGGCGACAAGGGACCGGGTCGTCGGGCGGCGAGAGACGATCGGCCGAGCGCCCGGGTGCGGTGGCCGGTCGAGCAGCCGGGTAGCGGGCGGCCACCCGGGGGGTGACGGCGGCCACCGCTGCCCCCGATCGCGGCTGGCCGGCCGCGAGGCGAACGGGTCGCTCAGGCGATCAGCGCGATGCCGAGGGCCGCCAGCGGCAGGCCGACGAAGAGGAAGACCCCGACGCCGGTCAGCACCCGCCCGCCGCCCCCGCTCTCCCGCTCGGGTGCGAGCCCGAAGATGCTCCGGGCGTCGAGCATGCCCATCCGGCTCAGGGTCAGGTCGCTGGTCACGCCGAGCAGGGCGCCGACGACCACGAGCACGACGCCGAACCGGTGGAGGAAGTCACCACCCGCGACCGCCATCCAGATCCCCGCCGAGACCGCGGCCACGACGAGCGCGATCACGAACAGCACGAGCGCCTCGCGCAGACCCCTGATGACCGTCATCGGCAGCTCCATCCGTGTGACCCGGATGGACCATTGTCCATGTCGACGGCGGTCCGCGCCGTCCCGCGCGCCGGTCGTACGCGCGGGGGCCGGCGGCCAGATCCCGGCCGCCCGGCCCCCGCCGGCCCGCGATCAGCTCATGTCCTCCTGGAGGCGCGCCAGGAGCATCTTCTTGCCCTGCTCGCCCGCCTTGCGGTTGTTCTCCTGCATCTTCCGGAACCAGGTGGCGAGTTCCGTGTCGCCCCGCGCGTCCGCGTCGGCGATGTACGTGTCCAACTTCCAGATGTGCTTCAACGACATCTGCAGCACGTGGATCAGGTCGTAGTTCTGATCCTTCACCGGGCTGATCTGTTCCTTCGTCATGGTCGCCACGGACTACCTCCCCAACTCGCTGTTCGGTGGCGGCAGCGCTTACCCGGCCTGCCCCCGTTCACGCCCGGCCGCAGGACTACCATCCGGCGAAGCCAAGGGGGCGTTCATGCGCGGACGAACGGCGTACGCGGTGCTGGTGCTGGTGGCTGTCGCCGCCGGCTGCGGGGGCGGGTCGCCGCCGCCCACCAGCGCCGACGTGACCGGTGCCTGGTGCGGCCCGGAACGGGACCTGCTCACCCTCGACGCGGCCGGTGGATTCACCGTCACCGACATTTCCGCCCCGCTGATCGACGAGGTCCTGTACGACGAGGACTTCGTGCCGGGCTACCGGCGGAAGACCGAGCACGGGGGCGCGGTGCCGCAGCACGGCGCCGGCCGATGGCGCGTCTTCGTGGACCGCGGCGACATGTTCCAGGCCCGCCGCGACCACGTCGTGCTCGACTGGGTGACCTTCGAGTCGACCACGGTCGACGAAGAGCTGGAGCTGACGATGGCCGGGGAGGGCAGGGGCCTGGTGCTTGGCGTCGAGCGCGTCGAGTCCGGCTTCACCACCCTCTTCGCCCGCTGCCCGGCAGCCTGAGCGTTCCGCCCGGTGCCCGCACGAGTGGCGCGGTTATCCGCGCCGGGCCCCGGGTAGGGGTTGCCGCATGGCGGAACTGGCAGCGCTCTGGATCGTCCGGCACGGCGAGAGCACGGCGAACGTGGCGGCCACGGCGGCCGAGGCGTCCGGCGCCGAGCTGATCGACCTGACCCACCGGGACGCGGACGTGCCGCTGAGCCCGACCGGCGAGGAGCAGGCGCGGGCCACGGCGCGGTGGCTGGCCGGCCTGCCCGAGGGCCGCCGGCCGGACGTCGCGGTGGTGTCGCCGTACCTGCGGGCGGTGCAGACCGCCGAGCTGGCCCTGGCCGGCACCGGAATCCCACTCAGCCGGGACGAGCGGCTACGCGACCGGGAACTCGGCATCCTCGACGGGCTGACCGGGCACGGGGTACGCCGCCGCCACCCGGACGAGGCGCGGCGCCGGGACCGGCTCGGCAAGTTCTACTACCGGCCGCCGGGCGGCGAGTCCTGGACGGACGTGGCGCTGCGCCTGCGCGCGCTCCTGGGCGACCTGCGCCGCGACCACGAGGGCCGCCGGGTGCTGCTGTTCGGCCACGACGCTCTGGTCTTCCTGACCCGTTACCTGGTGGAGGGGCTCACCGAGGCGGAGCTGATGGCGCTGACCCGGGAGCAGGTCATCGCGAACTGCTCCGTCACGGGCTGGTCCGCCGGGCCGGAGGGCCGGCTGACCCCCGACGTGTTCAACGACGTCGGCCACCTGCGGGCGCAGGGTGCCCGGCCGACCAGGGAGGACGAGGTCCATGCCGAACCGGTCTGACACCCGGGTGATCACCCCCGGCCTGCTGCGCGACTGGGCGCTGCCCGTGCCGACCGGCGGCAAGGAGGCACGCGGCACGGTGCTGGTGGTCGGGGGCTCGCGGTTCACCCCGGGCGCGGTGCTGCTCGCCGGCGTGGCGGCGCTGCGGGCCGGGGCGGGCGTGCTGCAACTGGCCGCGGCCGAGTCGACCGCCGCCGCGCTGAGCATCCAGGTGCCCGAGGCGCTGGTGGTGGGCCTGCCCGAGACCGCCGACGGCGCGGTCGCCGGCCGGCCCGGCGAGCTGCTGGCCGACCTGGTGGCCGACGCCGACGTGGTCGCCGTCGGCCCGGGCCTCAAGGACATCGACGAGACGGCGCGCCTGCTGCGCCTCGTCCTCGACGCGGCCGCCCGGGAGACGGCGCTGGTGCTCGACGCGTACGCCCTGGGGGCCCTCAGCCACGCCCCGGACCTGCTGGTCGGCTCCGGGCGGCCGGTGGTGCTGACCCCCAACCTCACCGAGGCCCGGCACCTGCTGGGGCGCGACCCCGGCGACGACCTGGACGCGGACGCGGTCGAGCTGGCCAGCCGGTACGACGCCGTCGTCTCGCTCTACGGCCACATCGCCACCGCCGACGGCCGGAGCTGGCGGGAGGAGAGCGGCGACGCGGGCCTCGGCACGTCCGGCAGCGGGGACGTCCGGGCGGGGCTCCTCGCCGGGCTGCTCTCCCGGGGCGCCGAGCCGGCGCAGGCGGCGTGCTGGGCGGCGTTCGCCCACGCGGTCAGCGGCCAGCGGCTGGTGCCGCGGTACGGCCGGATCGGGTTCCTCGCCCGGGAGCTGCTGGACGAGATCCCCCACACCCTCGCCACCGTCTGACACCTTTTGTCTGACCGAACGGATGTGTGTAACGCCACAGGCCACTCCTACGCTGATCCATCGGAGGCGGGCGTCCCGCCCTCCTCCCGCCGGCCGCTCCCCGCCAGGGGGCGTACCCGGCTGGAAACAGCCCCCTGGGAGTCTGTGTGAAGAACCTCCGTCGCAAGACACTGGCTGCCGCGTCCGCCGTGACGCTCGGTGTCGGCCTCGCCGTCGCCGGCGGGCTGGCTCCGGCGGCGTCGGCCGCCGGCCCGGACACCACGTTCCTGGTGCTCGCCCCTCAGGGCGCCAAGACCGACAAGGCGGCCGCCCGCGTGGCCGCCGCCAAGGGCACCGTGGTGGCCAGCTACGACCAGATCGGCGTGCTCGTCGTCCGGTCGACCAACCCCGACTTCGCCACGGACGTGGCGGGCGCGGGCGTCGACTCGGTGGCGTCCACGGCCGGCCTGGGCACCGCCCTCGAGGAGGGCGAGACCCTGGAGGTCTCGGCGGCCGAGGCGGTCAGCACGACCGCCGACCCGACCAAGGAGCCCCTCTTCGGTCAGCAGTGGGACATGCCGATGATCGACGTCCCGCAGGCCCACGCCGTCAACGCCGGCCGCGCCGACGTGGTCGTGGGCGTGCTGGACAGCGGCATCTCCTCCAGCCACCCCGACCTGGCGAGCCAGATCGCCAAGAACAAGAGCACGTCCTGCGTCGGTGGGGTCTCCGACACCACCGAGTCCGCGTGGAACCCGACCACCTCCGACCACGGCACCCACGTGGCCGGCACCATCGCCGCCGCCGTAAACGGCGTCGGGGTGACCGGTGTCGCCCCGGGCGCCAAGCTGGCCGCCGTGAAGGTCGTCAACGACGACGGCTACATCTTCCCGGAGGCCGCGGTCTGCGGGTTCATGTGGGCCGCCGAGCAGGGCATGCAGGTCACCAACAACAGCTACTACATCGACCCGTGGCAGCTCAACTGCCGCAACGACGCGCGTCAGCGCCCGGTGTGGAAGGCGATCCAGCGGGCCCTGCGCTACTCGCAGAGCAAGGGCGTGCTGCACGTCGCGTCCGCGGGCAACTCCAACTGGGACCTCGCCCACAAGATCACCGACACGGGCAGCCCGAACAACGGCACGCCCGAGGAGCGCGAGAACCTCACCAGCTCCTGCCTCGTCCTTCCCGGCGAGGCGCCGGGCGTGGTGACGGTCTCGGCGGTCGGCCCGACCGGGGAGAAGAGCTACTACTCCTCGTACGGGCAGGGCGTGGTCGAGGTGACGGCGCCGGGTGGCGACACCCGCTTCCGTACGCAGGGCCGCACCTCGACCCCCTCCGACGGCATCCTGTCCACCACCTACAACACCGCCACGAAGACCAACGGCTGGGGCTACAAGCAGGGCACCTCGATGTCCTCGCCGCACGCCGCCGGCGTGGCCGCCCTGGCCGTGTCGGCGCACCCGGGCATGACCCCGGGCCAGCTGTCGGCCTTCCTGGCCAACACCGCCGAGTCGATCCCCTGCCCCGGCGGCGTCTACAACCCGGTGCCGCTGATCGCGGCCGGTCCGAACGCCTACGACGCCACCTGCTCCGGCGGGAAGCGCAACGGGTTCTACGGCGCCGGCATGGTCAACGCGTACAACGTGGTGCGGTAACCACTCGCACTACCCGTGGTGGGGCCCGGCGGCATTCCGCCGGGCCCCACCCGTTTTCGCTGCTCACGGCCGGGGTACGGGAGGAGGCGTCAGACGAGCCGAGGAGGTCAACCGGTGTCCACCGATGCCATCGTCCTGTTGAAAGAGGACCACAAGGAGATGCGCCGCCTGTTCAAGGCCTTCCAGGATGCCGAGGAGGGGCCGGCCGCGAAGCGGCAGAAGCTGGTGAGCGAGATCCTGGAGGCCCTCACGGTGCACACCTACCTCGAGAACGAGGTGATGTACCCGGAGGTCCGCAAGCTCCTGCCCGACCTGGAGGACGACATCCTCGAGTCGTACGAGGAGCACCACGTCGCCGACGTGCTCTGCGCCGAGCTGTTCACCATGGACGCCGACGACGAACGCTTCAACGCCAAGACCACGGTGCTGATCGAGAACGTCCTGCACCACGTCGAGGAGGAGGAGCAGGAGTGGTTCCCCAAGGTGCGCGAGGCGCTCGGCCGTAAGCAGCTCCAGGAGATCGGCGAGCGGATGATCGAGCTGCGCGCCGACGCGCCGCGCAAGCCCACCGACCCCAAGGCGATCAAGAAGTCGCTCGACGCCGTGACGGCCTGATCCGCCCACCTCCGACGGGCCCCGGTGCGCCGGGGCCCGTCGTCATGCCGGGGGCGCGGGCAGGATGCGCCGCAGCGACGGCGGTACGGACCGGGTCCGCCACTCCCTCGGGTAGCCCACCGACACCTCCTCGAACCGCACCCCGTCGTGCCAGGTGGTGCGGGGGATGTGCAGGTGACCGTAGACCACGGCGGCCGCGTCGAAGCGCAGGTGCCAGTCGGCGGTGGCCTCGGTGCCGCACCACTGGGCGAAGATCGGGTAGCGCAGGATCCGGGTCGGCTCGCGCAGCAGCGGCCAGTGGTTGACCAGCACCGTCGGCAGCCCCGGCTCCCGCCCGGCGAGCCGCCGCGCGGTCTCGTCGACCCGGGCGGCGGACCACGCCGACCGGCTCGGGTAGGGATCCGGGTGCAGCAGGAACTCGTCGGTGCAGACGATCCCCGTCCGGTACGCCTCCGCCAGCGCCGCCTCGGTGGTGTCGAACCCCTCCGGGCGCCAGCTGTGGTCGTAGAGCAGGAACAGCGGCGCCACCAGCACCGGCCCGCCCGACCCCCGCCACACCGGGTACGGGTCCTCCGGGGTCAGCACGCCCAGCCGCCGGCACAGGTCGACGAGATGCGCGTAACGCGCCACCCCACGCAGCGTCACCGGGTCGGCCGGCGGCGTCCACAGCTCGTGGTTGCCCGGCGCCCAGACCACCCGCGCGAAGCGCTCACTGAGCAGCCCGAGCGCCCACTCGACGTCGCGGACGGTGTCGCCGACGTCCCCGGCGACGATCAGCCAGTCGTCCGGCGACCCCGGACGCAGCCCCTCCACCACCTCCCGGTTACCCGGGTGCCCCACGTGCAGGTCGCTGATGGCGAGCAGGCTGCCACCCGCGCTCCCATCGGCCGCCATGACCTCGATCCTATTGACCGGCCACCCCCACCGCGAGCCCGCACGCCCCGCCCCCACACGTCTCCGCCCCCGCCCGCCCCGCCCCTCACGGCCCCGTCCCGCGCCCCCGCCCCACATCCCGCGTCCGCGCTCCCACCCCGCGTCCGGCGGGCCCCCGTCCGCGCTCCCGTCCCCGTCCCGCGCCCCCGTCCCCCGCTCCGGTCCCGCGCCCCACGTCCGCACTTGCGCCCCGGGCCTGCGCCCCACGTCCGCGCGACCGCCCCGCGCCCGCACCCCCCGTCCCGCACCCCCGTCCGCACTCCCGCCCCGGGCCCGAACCCGTGTCCCGGACCCGCGCCCCGCGACCGCGCCCCGGTCCCGCGCCCCACGTCCGCACTTGCGCCTCGGGCCCGAACCTGCGCCCTGTGTCCCGGACCCGCGCCCGGCGACCCCGTCCCCGTCCCACGCCCCGCGTTCCGGGCCCCGTCCCACGTCCGCGCTCCCCGTCTCGCGCCTGGGCCCGCGCCCCCAGTCCCACGTCCTGCGTCCCGCGTCCCGCGTCCCGCGCCAAGATCCGCACAACTTCCCTGATGTAGTGGCCTCCTTACGGCTCTGAGGCCACTACATCCCGGATGTTGTGCAGATCTTGAGGAGCAAGCGGTGCCGGCAAGCGGATCTTGATCCGCCGGTGGGGCGGATTGGCGGGATGGACGGGTTGAACGGGACGGGTCGGCGGACGCATCGGGCGGTGGGGTGCGGGAAGCGGGTCCCGAGGAGCAGACGGGCCGGCAGGCGAAGGGGCGAGCACGCGAAGAGGGCGGGGCAGGCCAGTCAAGCGGGGCCGACTGGCGAGAAAGGCGGCCATCGCGAAGGGGGGCCGGGACGGGCCCCGGGAGGCAAGGCAAGCCGGGGTGCCGAGACAAGCCAGGAGTGACCAGGCAAGCCGGGGTGCCGAGACAAGCCAGGAGTGACCAGGCAAGCCGGGGTGCCGAGACAAGCCGAGGATGGCGAGGCAAGCGGGGGCGAGGAAAGCCGGGAGTGACCAGGCAAACGGGGCCCGGCAAGCCGGGAGTGGGGAGGCAAGCCGGGGACTCGAGGCGGGACGGGGGTGTGCCGGGCCGACCCGGTAGGATCGGGCCGGGCCGTGACTGGCGCGTGGGGATGGAGAACCATCGGGAAGCGGTCCCGTCATGAGGACGCATGCCGAGCGCCTGGGCCTTCCGCACGTCACTGGAGGTCGCATGTCGTCGCCGAACGCCGAATCCACCGCCTTCCGCAGCGCCCTCGAGGTGATCCGCGCCGTCGAGCCCCGGGTGGCCGACGCCATCGGCGCCGAGCTCGCCGACCAGCGCGAGTCGCTCAAGCTCATCGCCAGCGAGAACTACGCCTCCCCGGCGACCCTGCTGGCAATGGGCAACTGGTTCAGCGACAAGTACGCCGAGGGCACCGTCGGGCGTCGCTTCTACGCCGGCTGCCAGAACGTGGACACCGTCGAGGCGCTCGCCGCCGAGCACGCCCGGGAGCTGTTCGGCGCGGCCCACGCGTACGTGCAGCCGCACTCCGGCATCGACGCCAACCTGGTCGCCTTCTGGGCGATCCTCGCCGACCGGGTGGAGTCCCCCGCGCTGAAGAAGGCCCAGGCGCGCCACGTCAACGACCTCACCGAGGCGGACTGGTTCGCGCTGCGCCGGGAGCTGGGCAACCAGCGGATGCTCGGCATGTCGCTGGACGCCGGTGGCCACCTCACCCACGGGTTCCGGCCGAACATTTCCGGCAAGATGTTCGACCAGCGCAGCTACGGCACCGACCCGGCCACCGGCCTGGTCGACTACGACAAGGTCGCCGAGGCCGCCCGGGAGTTCAAGCCGCTGATCCTGGTCGCCGGCTACTCGGCGTACCCGCGGAAGGTCAACTTCCGGATCATGCGCGAGATCGCCGACTCCGTCGGCGCCACCTTCATGGTCGACATGGCGCACTTCGCCGGCCTGGTCGCGGGCAAGGTCTTCACCGGCGACTTCGACCCGGTGCCGCACGCGCACATCGTCACCACCACCACGCACAAGTCGCTGCGCGGCCCGCGTGGTGGCATGGTGCTCTGCCAGCCGGAGCTGGCCGACCAGGTCGACCGGGGCTGCCCGATGGTGCTCGGCGGCCCGCTGCCGCACGTGATGGCCGCGAAGGCCGTCGCGCTGGCCGAGGCCCGCCGGCCCGACTTCGCCGACTATGCCCAGCGGATCGTCACCAACGCCCAGGCCCTCGCGGAGGGGCTGCTGCGCCGGGGCGGCAAGCTGGTCACCGGCGGCACCGACAACCACCTGGTGCTCATCGACGTCACCGGCTACGGGCTCACCGGCCGGCAGGCCGAGCAGGCGCTGCTCGACTCGGGCATCGTCACCAACCGCAACTCGGTACCGCAGGACCCGAACGGCGCGTGGTACACCTCCGGCATCCGCATCGGCACCCCGGCGCTGACCACCCGTGGGCTGGGCCCGGCGCAGATGGACGAGACGGCCGAGCTGATCCACACCGTGCTCAGCCAGACCAGGCCGGGCGCGAACGCGGACGGCACCCCGTCCAAGGCCAAGTACGCTCTCGACCCGGCCGTCGCCGACCGGGTGAGCAAGCAGGCCAGCGA
Organism: Micromonospora sp. NPDC004336; assembly: GCF_053602615.1. Classification (NCBI taxonomy): domain Bacteria; kingdom Bacillati; phylum Actinomycetota; class Actinomycetes; order Micromonosporales; family Micromonosporaceae; genus Micromonospora; species Micromonospora sp. NPDC004336. The sequence continues at coordinate 6,968 of NZ_JBSGDY010000116.1, read as the reverse complement.
CCTGCTGGGCGGCTTCCCGCTCTACCCGGCCGTCGACCTGGGCTGACCCGCCGCACGCTCCCCCGGTGTCCCCGCGCGGCCCGCTGCGCGGGGACACCGCCGAACTGACGCCCGGGGGCGCCGCGAGCTGGCGCGGCGGCGCCGCCGGGCTGAACCGGCGCGGCGCTCCCCGCCGCCCCGCCCGGCCCACCGCACGGGGGCATCGCCGAACTGACGCGCGGGGACGCCACGCTGACCCGACGCACACCCCACGACGCCCCCGCCCGACCCGCCACCGCGCTGATGCGGGGAGGCGGCGCCGTCAGCGGGGGCGGGCGCGGTGGCGCAGGGCGCGCAGGCGGTGCAGCACGTCGGTGCCGCCCCGCCCGAAGTGGTCGTGCAGGGCGCGGTACTCGGCGTACAGGTCGTCGTAGGCGGCGGCCCGGGCCGGGTCGGGGTGCCAGGTCTCGCGCCGGCCGGCGCCCATCGCCGCCGAGGCGGCCGGCACGTCCGGGTACGCCCCGGCGGCCGCCGCCGCGTGGATCGCCGCGCCCAGCGCCGCCGGGTGGGCGGAGTCGACCACGTGCAGCGGCCGGCCGAGCACGTCGGCGTAGATCCGCAGCAGCAGCCGGTTCCCGGTCAGTCCGCCGGCCACGGTCAGCTCGTCGACGGCCACCCCCGCGGCGGTGAACGCGTCGACGACGGTCCGGGCGCCGAAGGCGGTCGCCTCCAGCAGCGCCCGCCAGATCTCCTCGGGCCGGGTGGCCAGCGTCAGCCCGACCAGCACGCCGCTCAGCTCGTGGTCCATCAGCACCGACCGGTTGCCGCTGTGCCAGTCCAGCGCCAGCAGCCCGTGTCCGCCCACCGGCTGGGCGGCGGCGAGGTCGTCCAGCAGCTCGTACGGGCTCAGCCCGCGGCGGCGCGCCTCGTCGGCGTAGCCGGCCGGCAGGGCGTTGCGGACGTACCAGGCGAAGATGTCGCCGACCCCGCTCTGCCCCGCCTCGTAGCCCCAGGCTCCGGTGGTGACGCCGCCGTCGACCACGCCGCAGACCCCGGGCACCTCGTGGTAGGCGGCCGCGTTCATGATCAGGCAGGTGGAGGTGCCGAGTACGGCGAGCATCCGGCCCGGCTCGACCGAGCGGGCCGCCGCGGCGGTGACGTGCGCGTCGATGGCGCCGACCGCGACGGCGGTCCCCACCGGCAGGCCGGTCCAGCGGGCGGCCTCGGCGGTCAGCCCGCCGGCCCGGGCGCCGAGGGGCGCGAGCGGCCCGTCGATCCGGGGCAGCAGCCCGTCGAGGCGGGGGTGCAGGGCGCGCAGGAACTCCGCCGACGGGTACCGCCCGTCCTGGCGCAGCCCCTTGTAGCCGGCGGCGGAGACGTTGCGGGTCTCCCGGCCGCAGAGCTGCCAGACCAGCCAGTCCGCCGTCTCGATGAAGCGCTCGGCCCGGTCGAAGACCTCCGGGTCGTCCTCCAGCACCTCCAGCGCCTTGGCGAGCTGCCACTCGGCGGAGACGCGGCCGCCGTAGCGGGGCAGCCACGGCTCGCCGCGCGCGGCGGCGACGTCGTTGATCCGGGCGGCCTGCCGCTGGGCCGCGTGGTGCTTCCACAGCTTCGGGTACGCGTGCGGCCGGCCCGCGAGGTCGGGCAGCTCGCAGAGCGGGGTGCCGTCGGCGCGGGTGGGCAGCACGGTGCAGGAGGTGGCGTCGACGCCGATGCCGAGCACGTCCCCGGGGCGCACCCCGGCGGCGCGCAGCGCGGCGGGCACCGCGACCCGGAGCACCTCGCGGTGGTCGTCGGGGTGCTGCAACGCCCAGTCCGGCGGCAACGGCGTCCCGTCGGGCAGCCGCTCGGTGAGCACCCCGTGCCGGTACTCGTGGACGGCCTCGCCCCGCACGGTCCCGTCGGCGACGTCCACGACGACCGCCCGACCGGAAAGGGTGCCGAAGTCGACCCCGACGACGTGCCGGGGCGCCCCGGCTGCCGGCTGCGCCACCGTTCCTCCTCCCGCCGCAGCCCGCCGGCGCCCGGGGCGGGCGGCCGATCGGCGGCGGCCGGAGGGCAACGCTAACAACACCGCCGAGCAGACGGCGGCCGACGCCCGCGCCGACGAGGTCAGGCGATGGGGCGCTTCAGGTGGTAGCGGTGCACCTCCGTGCTGCCCTGGATGTTGTTCACGTCCTCGGCGGCGGAGACCAGCTCCCAGCCCTCCCGGCCGGCCCGGTTGAGGTGCGCGATCGCGGTGTCGCCGTACGCGGTGATGTCCCGGCGGGACCCGTCCGGGCCGTACCAGATGAAGCTGACATGGAAGTTGCGGCCCTGCCCCTGATAGCGGCGGACCAGCAACGCGTACTCCCAGGCGACCATGGCGTCCATTATGAGTGTCCACCCAGGACGGCGGAACACGGGCAGTCGCGGATTGCCGTGCGGTGAACGCGGTGTGTCATCCCGCGGCCGCGCCCGCCTCCCGTCGGGCCGTCTCGTCGGCCACCAGCTCGGCCAGCCGGTCCAGGCCGAGGTCGATCTGCTCCGGGGTGACCGCGCTGACCGACAGCCGCAGCGCGTCGACCGGGGTGCCGTCGTCGTAGAAGTGCGCCATCGGCGTCCAGAGCAGCCCGTACTCGCGGGCGGAGCGGTGCAGCAGCGCGTCGTCGACGGCGAACGGCACGGTGACCACCACGAAGAACCCGCCCGCGGGCACGTTCCACCGCACCGGCGAGGCGTCGGGCGGAAAGCGCCGGGCCAGGCCGTCGACGAGGTGGCGCAGGTTCCGGCCGTACGCGGCCCGCTCCCGGGCGGTGGCCGCCACCAGGCTGCACCCGTGCTCCAGCAGCGCCCCGCCCACGACCGCCTGGGCGATCGCCGACGTGTTCACCGTGACCATGCTCTTGATCTTGGCGAGCTGGTCGGCGAGCAGGCCCACGCCGCCGTCGGAGCCAGCGACGCGCTGGTCGGCCACCACGTAGCCCACCCGGGCGCCGGGCAGCACGGTCTTGGCGAACGAGCCGAGATAGACCACCCGCCGCGCGGTGTCCAGCGCCTTCAGCGTGGGCAGCCGCCCCGCGTCCCCGGCGGGAAAGAGGCCGTACGGGTTGTCCTCCAGCAGCAGCAGGTCCTCCTCGGCGGCCAGGTCGAGCAGCCGCCGCCGGTCGGCCAGCCCGATGCGCGTCCCCGACGGGTTGGCGAAGTCCGGCATCACGTAGCACGCGCGCGGGCGCAGCCCCGCCGCCCGCGCCCGGCGCACCTGCTCGCGCAGGTCGGCCAGGTCCACCCCGGCCGGGCCGCCGGCCACCGGCCGCACCGGCAGGTCCAGCAGCCGCGCGGCCCCGGTCAGCCCCACGTACGTCGGGGCGACCGCGAGCAGCACGTCCCGCGGACCGGCGCGCAGCGCCCGCAGCACCAGGAACATCGCCTCCTGGCAGCCGACGGTCACCACGATCGACTCCGGGTCGACCGTCACGTCCTCGTCGACGGCGAGGTTGCGGGCGACGAGGTGGTGCACGATGCCCTTGGTGCGGCCGTACTGGAACAGGGTCCGGTGCACCTGCGCCGGGCTCTGCCCGAGGTCGTCGGCGAGGTGCCGGCGGAACGTCTCCAGGTGCCGGTGCAGCGCGGCGGCGTCGAAGAACTCCTCGTACGGCCGGCCGGCCGCCAGCGACACCGCGTCGGGGTAGTGCTGCGCCACCTCGTTGAGGAAGTTCATCGAGTTCAGCGCCGGATCGTCCACCGCCGGATGCAGGTCGGCGACGTGCAGGTCCACCGGGTCGCTCACCGCTGCGCCTCCGTCAGCACGCGCAGCTCGCGCACGGCCGCCGGGTCGGCGCAGCCGGCCAGCGCCAGGGCGTCGCGGAACTCGCCGGCCAGCAGCGCCAGCGCCGCCTGCGCCCCGGCCCGCCCCCCGGCGGCGAGCGCCCAGAGCATCGGCCGGCCGACCAGCACCCCCCGCGCGCCGAGGGCGAGCGCGCGCAGCACGTCGACGCCGCCGCGTACGCCGCTGTCGAGCAGCACCTCGCAGCGGTCGGCCACCGCCGTCACCACCTCGGGCAGCACGGCGGCGGTGGCGGGGGCGCCGTCGAGCTGCCGGCCGCCGTGGTTGGAGACCACCACGGCGTCCGCGCCGGCGGCCGCCGCCAGCTCCGCGTCGCGCGGGTCGAGGACGCCCTTCACCACCAGCGGCAAGGTCGTACGCCCGCGCAGCCAGTCCAGGTCGGCCCAGCTCAGCGCGGGCGCGAAGACCTCGCCGGTGTGCGCGGCGACGGCCGAGACGCCCGGCGTGGCGGCGTGCGCGAGCGCGTCCCGCCCGGCCGGCAGGTTGGCGGCGACGACGTGCGGCGGGATGGCGAAGCCGTTGCGCACGTCGCGCAGCCGCCGGCCCAGGATCGGCACGTCGACGGTGACCATCAGCGCGGCGCAGCCGGCGGCGTGCGCCCGGTCCAGCAGGTCCGCCACGAGGGCCCGGTCCCGCAGCCAGTAGAGCTGGAACCAGACCGTCGCGCCGGTCGCCGCGATCTCCTCGATCGGCACGCTGCTCAGCGTGCTGGCCGCGTACGGCACGCCGGCCGCGCCGGCCGCCGCCGCGAGCGCGGGCTCGCCGTCGGGGTGCACCAGCCGCTGGTACGCCATCGGCGCGACCGCCACCGGCATGGCGCAGGCGGCGCCGAGCAGCCGCGCGTCGGTGCGCGGGGCGTCCACGCCCCGCAGCACCCGGGGCAGCACGGCCACCCGGTCGAGGGCACGCCTGTTGGCCGCGAGGGTGGTCTCCGTGCCGCTGCCGCCGTCGACGAAGTCCCACACGTCGGCGGGGAGCGCCGCCCGGGCCAGCGCGGCGAAGTCGGTCAGGTCGGCGGGCGCCGGCGACTCGCCGACCGCCGCGGCCTGCCGGGGCAGCACCGGGTCAGCCATCGCTGGCCGCCTTCCCCGCCGCGGCGCGGACGGACGCCGGGTGGGGGTCGGCGCTCGCCGCCACGCCCCGGCCCGGGCCCCCGGGCGGTACGCCGAAGCGCTCCCGCAGGAACGCGGCGGCCTGGTCCTGGGCGCGCCGGCCGTCGTCGAACGTACCCGGCATGGCGAAGAAGCCGTGGACCATGCCCGCGTACCGGGTGAGGGTGGTGGGCACGCCCGCCTCGCGCAGCCGGTGGGCGTACCGCTCCCCCTCCGCGCACAGCGGGTCGTGCTCGGCGGTGACCACCAGCGCCGGCGGCAGGCCGCTCAGGTCCTCGGCGAGCAGCGGCGAGGCCAGCGGGTGCGCCGCGTCGGCGGGGTCGGCGAAGTAGTGCTCGCGGTACCAGGCGACCGAGCGGCGGTTGAACAGCAGCGGGTCCTCGTCGTCGCCCGCCGGCTCGCCGGTCTGGTCGGTGTTCGGGTACACCAGCAGCTGCGCGGCGAGCCGGGGCCCGCCGCCGTCGCGGGCCAGCAGGGTGACGGCGGCGGCGAGGTTGCCGCCGGCGCTGTCCCCGCCGACGGCCAGCCGCTCCGGGTCGGCGCCGAACTCCTCGGCGTGCGCGGCGATCCACCGGGCGGCGGCGTGGCAGTCGTGCACGGCCGCCGGGAACGGGTGCTCCGGGGCCAGCCGGTAGCCGACGGTGACCACCTGGCAGGGCACCGCGTTGGCCAGCCGCCGGCAGATGCCGTCGGCGGTGTCGACGCTGCCCAGCGTCCACCCGCCGCCGAAGAAGTAGAGCAGGGTGGGCAGCGGCCCCTCCCCCGCCGGCCGGTGGATCCGCACCGGCAGGTCGCCGGCCGGACCGGGCACGCGCGTGTCGCGTACCTCGTGCACCGGCTCGACCGCGCCGCCGCCGGCGCGGATCGCGGCGAGGTCGGCGGCGCGGGCCTCGGCGAGGGTCTGCGTGTACAGCGGCGGGGTGGCGGCCGCTCTGCGGGCGGCCCGGTACGCCTCGACCTGCGGGTGGACGCTCACGCCGACTCCCCTCCGGTGTGCACCAGCAACTTGTCGATGCCGCGCAGGAACAGGCTGCCGCTGTAGGTGGGCGCCTCGGCGACCGCGAGCCGGGGGAAGCGGGCCAGCAGCTTCGGCAGCGCCAGCCGCCCCTCCAGCCGGGACACCGCCGCGCCGAGGCAGAAGTGCGGGCCGACGCCGAAGGCGAGCGACGGCGGGCCGGACCGGCGCGGGTCGAAGCGGTCCGGGTCGGGGAACCGGGCCGGGTCCCGGTTGGCGGCGGCGATGATCAGCAGCACGTTCTCGTCGCGCGCGACCGGCACGCCGCCCAGTTCGGTGTCCCGGGGCGCGGCCCGGGCCAGGAAGTGCACCGGGGCCTCCAGCCGCAGGATCTCGTCGACGGCGCCCCGGGCCAGCGCGTCGTCGCCCGGCAGCGCGGCGGCCACGTCGGGGTGGGCCAGCAGCAGCGGCAGGCCGTTGGCGAACATGTAGACGGTGGTGACGAAGGCGGCGTTGAACAGCACGATCAGGTTGCTGACCAGCTCGTCGGCGGTCAGCTCCACGTCGCCGGAGTCGACCGCCTCGACCAGCCCGCTGATCAGGTCCTCGCCCGGCCGGCGACGCCGGTGCGCGATCAGGTCGGCGTAGAAGTCGCGCAGCTCCCCGGCGGCGGTGTTGGCGGCGGCGAGCCGCTCGGGCGTCTTGCCCGCCACGTCCAGGAACTCGTCGATCCGCTCCACCCGCTGCCGGTAGAAGTCCAGCTCGCCGGCGGGGATGCCGATGAACTCCGCCATCACCAGGGCCGGCATCGGGTACGCGAACTCCGCGACGAAGTCGAGCCCGGTGTCGCCGGCGTCGGCCATCCGGTCCAGCAGCCCGTCGACGACCCGGTGCACGGTCGGCTCCAGCGCGCCCAGCCGGCGCGGCGTGAAGGTCTTCGCGAAGACCGCCCGCATCCGGGTGTGGTCGGGCGGGTTGACGAACATCATCGAGGTCTGGAGGGTGCGCAGCACCTCCTGCTCCTGCCAGCCCGGCGGCCGCGCAGGTCCGGCGACCCGCTCAGCGTGCTCACCCCGCAGGAACGCCAGGTCGTCCG
>NZ_JBSGDY010000115.1:0-20545 GCF_053602615.1 Micromonospora sp. NPDC004336 | reverse complement strand
GTGGCGGGGCAGCTCGCCGCGCGCCGGGACGAGCTGACGGCGGTCCTGGACCGGCTCGCCGGCCGCGACGAGTGGGGCGTCAAGGGCTACGTCGTGCCGGGCGCGACGCCCCGGACCGCCGAGCCGGACGGTTCCGCCGGCGGTGCCGGGGCGGCGTACCTGCGGCGGCGGCGGGCCCAGCTCACCGCCCGCGAGGAGGGGCAGCGGATCGCCGCCGACGCCGCCGCTGCCGTGCACGGCGCACTGGCCGCGCGCGCGGTGGCCGCCCGGCGGCACCCGCCGCAGGACCGCCGGCTCTCCGGCGCGCCCACCGCGATGGTGCTCAACGGGGCGTACCTGGTCGAGCAGGGGACGATCGCCGACTTCCGCCGGCTGGTCGACGCGCTCGCCGACGAGCACCCGGAGATCCGGCTGGAGCTGACCGGCCCGTGGCCGCCGTACTCCTTCGCGGAGGAGAACCGGCCGCAGCCGGCGCTGACCGTCCGGGAGCCGGCGTGCTGACCGCCGCCCCGACGGCCGGCGTGCCGCCCGTCGGCCCGGGCATCGGCGTGCTGACCGCCGCCCCGGCCGCCGGCAGGCTGACCGTCGACCCGGGCGCCGGCGCGGCACCCGTCGGCCCGCGCACCGGCGCGGTGGCCGTCCGGGGGCCGGCGTGGTGACCACCTCGCTCGCGCCGAGCAGCGCCGACGACCCGCTGGCCTACCGGCCGGTGGCGCTGGTGGACCTGCTGGACCGGGTCCTGGCCACCGGCGTGGTGATCAGCGGCGACATCACCATCGCCATCGCCGACGTCGACCTGGTCCGGATCTCGCTGCGCGCGCTGGTCGCCTCCGTGGGCGCGCTCGCCCCGCCCGAGCTGCGGGACGCCGCCCCGGAGGGTGTCGCCCGGCCGTCGGGAGCGCCGACGTGACCGCCCCGGGCGGCGGGACCGGCGACCGGCGGGACGAGGCGGCCGAGCTGGCCGCCGCGCTCGGCGACACCCGGTGGCAGCCGCCCCGGGTGACGCCGCTGGACCGGCGGCTGGCGGTCGACCGGGACTCCGTCGAGCGGGGGCTGGCCAGCCTCGTGCTCACCGTGATCGAGCTGCTGCGGCAGCTCATGGAGCGGCAGGCGCTGCGCCGGGTCGACCTCGGCGACCTCACCGAGGAGCAGGTCGAGCGGATCGGCACGACGCTGATGGCGCTGGAGGAGCAGATGACGGGGCTGCGCGAGTACTTCGGCCTGGCGCCCGAGGACCTCAACCTCGACCTGGGACCCCTCGGCCCGCTGCTGCCCACGGACTGAACCCGTCGCCGGGTCCGACGCCCGGCTCCCGGCGCGTCCGTCCTGAGCAGCTCAGACCCGCAGGGCCCGCACCGCCGTGGACGACATCGTCGTCAACTCCGACCGGGCGGGCACGAACAACGTCGGTACGCCCAGCGCCTCGTTCATCGCGGCGAGTTCGTACTCGTGCGAGAAGTCGGTCGAGTTCCTGACCCCGCGGATGATCAGCCCGGAGCCGGTCTGCCGGCAGTAGTCGGCGGTCAAGCCGTGCCAGGCGGCCACCTCGACGTTCGTCCAGCCCGCCGGCAGCAGGCCCCTGATCCGCTCCGCCCGCGCGACGGTCGTCCCGGCCGGCCGCTTGCCGTCGTTGACGGCAACGAGGACCGTGACCTGGTCGAACATGCGACGCGCCCGGTCGACCACGTCCAGGTGGCCCGGCGTGAACGGATCGAACGTCCCCGGATAGACCGCCCGGGCCGACCCGAGACCGGCATCGATCGGGTGACTCACCGGGCCAGACTATGCCAGCGGCGGACCCGGGCACACGCCCACGTCGAGCCTCGTCGGCCGCCGCGTCCCGCCTCGGCCACGGTGCCGGCCGGGGCGGCCCGCGAGCCTCGTCGGGCGCCGCGTCCCGCCACGGCGACGGTGCGGCCGGGGCGGCCCGGGGAGGAACCCTCCGCCGGTCAGCCGGCGCGCTTCTCGGCGTACGCGGCGAGCCAGGCGACCTGCGCCGGGTCCAGGGACGGGCGGACCCGGGTGCGGGCCGCCGCCACGTGCGCGGCGGTGACGGCGGTGGCGGTCAGCGACTCCCGCATGGCCGCCAGCGCCGCCTCCCGGACCAGCGCCGCGCAGTCCGCCGCCGAGAATCCGTCCAGCTCGTCGCCCAGCGCCGCGAGGTCCACCTCCGGCGCCAGCGGCACGTCGCGCGACGCGGCCCGCAGGATCTCCGCCCGCGCCGGCCCGTCCGGCGGCGGCACGTAGACCAGCCGCTCCAGCCGCCCGGGACGCAGCAGCGCCGGGTCCACCAGGTCGGGCCGGTTGGTCGCCCCGACCACCACCACGTTGCGCAGCGTCTCCACCCCGTCCAGCTCGGTCAGCAGGGCGGCGACCACCCGGTCCGTCGTACCGCCGTCGGTGGCCTGCCCGCGGACGGGCGCGAGCGCGTCCACCTCGTCCAGGAAGACGAGCGTGGGCGCGGCCTCGCGGGCCCGGCGGAACAGCTCGCGGACCGCGCGCTCGCTCTCGCCGACCCACTTCGACAGCAGCTCCGCCCCCTTGACGGAGAGCACGTTGGCCCGCCCCGACCCGGCCAGCGCGGTGACCAGATAGGTCTTGCCGCAGCCCGGCGGGCCGTAGAGCAGCACCCCGCGCGGCGGCTGCACGCCGAGCCGGGCGAAGGTGTCCGGGTAGGTCAGCGGCCACAGCACCGACTCGGTCAGCGTCTGCTTGACCTCCGTCAGGCCACCCACGTCGTCAAGGGTCACCGCGGCCAGCTCCAGGGTGGACGCCGCCATCGTGGTCGGGCGGACCACCTCCAGCGCGGCGGCGAAGTCGGCCATCGCCACCGTCGGCGTCTCGGCCGCCTTCTGCCGCAGCGCCGCGCGCACCCCGGCCTCGCGGACCAGCGCGGCCAGGTCGGCGGCGACGAAGCCGGGGGTACGCCCGGCGACCTCGTCGAGCCGCACGTCCTCGGCGAGCGGCACCTGCCGGGTCAGCACTGTCAACTGTTCGCGGCGCAGCGCCGCGTCGGGCAGCGGCACGCTGATCCGCAGCGAGAGCAGGTCCGGCCCGCTCAACGCCGGGTCGACGGCCTCGGGGCGGCCGGTCGTGCAGACCACCGCCACCCCGGCCCGTACGGTCTCGGCGACCACCTGGCGGAACACGGTGGCCACGGGGCCCGGCCCGTCGGCGGGGGCGAGCGCCTCCACGTCGGTGACCAGCAGCACCGCCGGGCCGGCGCCCGCCTGCGCCTCGGTGGCGGCGGCGCGCAGCCGGTCGGCGGCGGCCTGGTTGGTCAGCGCGGCCACCTCGGGCGCCCAGAGCGGGCAGACCCGCGCGCCGACCTGGGCGGCCACCGCGCGCACCAGCGCCGCCTTGCCGGAGCCGGCCGGCCCGGCCACCAGCACGCCCAGCGAGACGGTCGTGCCCAGCCGGCCGAGCACCTCCCGGTGGTGGAAGCCGAGGTCGAGCAGCTCGGTGAGCTGTTCGGCCTGCGCCCGCAGCCCCGGCAGCTCGTCCACCGACGGCGCGGCCTCCGCCTCCGCCCGGCCGGCGTCCTCACGCGCCCCGGACCGACCCGGGCCGGTCGTGCCGGTCGGGCCACCGGCGCGCGGGCCGCCGCCGTCCGGACCGGCCCCGGCTCCCGCCCGACCGTGGCCCGTCCGGCCGGTAGCGCCCGGCCCGGCCGCCGTGCCGCCGGAGCCGTGGGTCGCCGGGCCGTGCTCCCAGCCGACCAGGGTGTCCATGGTGACCAGCGAACTGCCGGGCTCGGCGTCGACCACGGTGAGCAGGGTGCTGGTCCAGGCGTACCCGACGCTGTTGGAGAGGCTGCGCCGGGCGGCCTCCACCAGGCTGCGCACCGAGGCGTCCGGCAGGACGTCCTGCGGCAGCAGCGACACGTCGTCCCCGGTCGTCACCACCTTGCCGAGCAGCGCCAGCCGGAGCATCTCGGGGGAGACCACCGCGGCGATCTGCGCCGGGCCGGCGAGGACCACCCGCCGGGCGGCGGCGACCGGAAGCGGGCCCACCGTCACCTGGCCGCCGTCGCGGACACCGAGGTTGCCCAGCATCAGGTCGTCGGCGTAGAGCAGGGCGGCGCTCGCGGTCGGCTCGGCCGGCACGGCGATGCCGGCGGTCACCCGCCGGCCGGCCAGCCGCACCGGGTCGCCCGGACGCAGCGCCAGCGCGGTGAACGCCTCGGGATGCAGCCGGACGATGCCCCGCCGGGCGTCCAGCGCCGCCGGCCGCAGGCTCGCGGTCAGGGTCAGGTCGGGTTGCGCCACCGCCCGACCCTAGCCGCCGCCGTCACCCCCCGTGCGTCGCCGGCGGCCCGACCGTGCGCGCGGTCGTCCCGGGAGCGTCGCCGGCCGGGTGTGCGTTCGTCCCGGGCGCGCCGGTCGCTCGTCCCGTCCGCCCGGCCCCCGGCCCCGGCCCCCGGCCCCGGCCCCCGGCCCCGGCCCCCGGCCCCGGCCCCCGGCTCCGGCTCCGGCCCCGGTCCCGGTCCGGTTCCGGTCCGCCGTCAGCGGTCGTCGTCGCCGAGCACGGACGGGTCGCGGCGGATCAGCTCGGCCAGCCGCGCCGCCGGGGCGGAGCTCACCCCGTCCCGGCCGGGCGCCCGGGCCGGCGCCGTCCCGGCCGACGTGGGCCACGCCGGCGGCGGCGCGGCGGGGGTCGCCGCGTCGACCGTCACGCCCGTTCCGCTCCAGCCGACCCGCAGCGGGTACGTCTGCCCGTCGTGCTCGACGCGGACGGTGACCGCCACGCCGGGGTGACCCGCCACCACGCGCCGCACCGCCTCGGCGACCTCCGCCACCGGGTCGCCGCGCTCGCCGCCCCGCCGGGCGTCGGCCCAGCCGGGCCCGGCGTTGCGGGCCCCGCCCCGGCCGTCGGCGCGGCCCGGGTCGGTACCGTCCGTGGCCGTGGCGGCCCCCACGCCCGCCGCCCCGCCCTGCCCGGCGTCGGCCGCGCCGCGCTGTCCCACGGGCTCCGCGTTGCCCTGTCCCACGGGCACCGCGCCCGCCGCGTCGCCCTTTCCCACGGGCTCCGCACCGCCCTGCCCGGCGTCGGCCGCGGCGCCCTGTCCCACGGGCTCCGCGCCGCCCTGCCCGACAGCCCTCGCGCCCCGCTGCTCGGCGGCCCGCCGGCGTAGCGCCTCCTCGCGGCGGGCCAGCCGGGCCAGCGTCTCGTCCAGTCCACCTCTCATCACGACCACCCCTCCGTGTGAAACGGGTCGAACCGCCGGCCGGCTCAGGCCTTTCCCTCCCGGGTGGCCCGGTCCAGCGCGCGGTCGAGGACGACCAGCAGGGCGTCCCGCACCGACAGCCGCTCCCGGGCGTCGAACCGCACCACGGGCACGTGGTCGCCGACGGCCAGCGCCCACCGGACCGAGTCGAGGTCGTGGGCCAGCCGCCCGTCGAACGCGTTCACCCCGACCACGAAGGGCAGGCCGGCCCGTTCGAAGAAGTCGATCGCCGGATAGCAGTCGTCCAGGCGGGCGCTGTCGACCACGACGAGGGCGCCGAGCGCGCCCCGGGCCAGGTCGTCCCACATGAAGCCGAACCGGGCCTGCCCCGGAGTGCCGAACAGGTACAGCTTCAGGCTGCGGTCGATGGTGACGCAGCCGAAGTCCATCGCCACCGTGGTGGTGGTCTTCGCGGTGCGCGCGCCCGGGTCGTCGACGCCGATCCCGGCGGTGGTCATCTCCGCCTCGGTGGTCAGCGGGGCGATCTCGGAGATCGCGCCGACCGTGGTGGTCTTGCCGACCCCGAAGCCGCCAGCGACGAGGATCTTGACCGGGACCGGCGGCGCGGCGACCTGCCCGGGGCGGGGTGCGGGGGCCGCCTCCGGAGCGCCGGGCGGCCGGTACGGCGGCGGGGGCGTGGCCCGCCCGACCGCGGGCGATGCGCCCGCCGGCGAGGCGTACCGGGCGGTGGCGCTGTTGGCGGCGACGCCGCCCAGCGGGGCGACCGGCCATTCAGGAGATCGCACGGAGTCCATCCATCACTCGCAGGATGATGTCGGGGTCGAGGACGTCGGCGGCGTCGTGCACGTCCAGGTGGCCGGCGGCGCGGAGGTCGCCGACCAGCACCCGCGTCACGCCGAAGTGCAGCCGGGCCCGGGCGGAGATCTCGGCGACCGAGATCGGCTCGCCGCAGAGCGCGACGATCGCCTGCAACTCGGGCGCCAGCCGGGTGAGCGGGGTCGCCGGGTCGGCCGCCGGCCGCGCGGTCACCTGGGTCTCCAGCCCGATCGCCGGATCGGCGCCGGCCACCCGCCCGGCGGTGAGCACGAACGGGCGGGGTCCCGCCGGCCCGTCCGGCTCGGGTTCCGGCCCGGCCGGCACCGCCGGCAGGCCGGGCCGGGCCGGGTCCGGGGACGACCGCAGGTAGGGCCGGATCCGGACCGTCGGCTCCGGCTCCGGTCCCGCACCGGCGACCTCCGGGGTCATTGCTGTACGGCGTTCTTCAGCTCGGCGATCAGCTTCGGCGTGAGCGCGCCCCCGGCCCGCCCGGCGAAGAGCGTCATCTCGTACGCGACCGTGCCGAGGTTCGCGGACCGGTCGGCTACGACGCCGAGCACCGAGCCGCTGCTGATCGCGCTGATCAGCAGGTACCCCTCGGCCATGTCCACGATCACCCGGTTCAGCCCGCCGAGGGCGTACCAGCTCGCGGCGCCGCCGGCGAGGCTGGTCATGCCGGAGACCACCGCCGCCAGCCGCTCCGCGTTGGACCGGTCCTTGATCGCCGACATGGCCATCAGCAGCCCGTCGGACGAGACCGCGATCGCCTCCAGCACCCCGGCGGTGCTGGAGGTGAACGAGTCCAGCAGCCAGTTGAAGGTGCGCGCCTCCGGGCTGAGGTCCCCCGGCGCCGGGTGCTGGTGGTCGACGTTGTCGTGCAGGAAGGGGCTGGTCACCGTGATGATCCCTCTTCGTAGCGGCGGTCATGGCTGACTTCACGCAGAGCGCGGGCGACGCCCGCCTCGAACGCGGTGAGCAGGTCGCGGACCTCGGCCGGGTCGCCCGGGTCCGGGCTGACCGGCGGGCTGGCCGGGCAGGCGGTCAGGTTCGCCCCGGGCACCCGCCGGGTCAGGCCCGGGCGGACCGCCTCGGCCGGGGGCCGGCTCCGCTCGGCCCGGCGTACGCCGGACTCGACCGCGTCGACCAGGGCGCGGGCCGCGGCCGGATCCGCGGCCGCGTCGCCCGGCCGCGCGGGCGGCGGACCGCCCGGAGGCAGGGTGGCGCCCGGCACCCGCTGCCGGATGCCCGCACCGGAGAGACCCGCCGGCGCGTCGGTCCGGGGCGCTCCGGTGGGGCGGGCCGGCCCGGCGTCCGCCAGCGTCGCGGGAGCCGCCCCGACGACCTCCGGCCCGTCGCCGGCGCCGAACGCGTTCCAGGGCTCGCCGGACTCCATCGTCCGGGTGGCGCGGCTGAGCAGCGCCGCGTCGAACGCGGGCACGGCGCCGTCCGGGGCCGCCCCGGCCGCCGTGCCGCCGGAGGCCGGGCGGCCTTCGAGCGCGGCGACCGGCACGACCGGGACAACCGGCGTAGCCGGGGCCGCCGGGGCCGCCGGGGCGGTCAACTCCGCCGGGGCCGGTGCGGCCGGCGGCGCCGCCGGGGTGGCCGGCGCGGCCGGGGTACGGCGGTCGGTGGCGGGCACGGCGGCGCGGGCCACGGCCGCCCCGGGCCGCTCGACGGGGTGGACGACCAGCGCCGCCTGCGGGACGTCCAGGTGCGCGGTCACCCCGCCGCCGGCGGTCGGGACGAGCCCCACCGTCCAGCCGTGCCGGCGGGCGAGCCGGCCCACCACGAAGAGCCCCAGCACCTCGGTCGGGGCGAGGTCGAGCCGTTCCCGCCGGGTGAGCCGGGCGTTCTCCTCGGCCAGCCGCTCACCGGTCATGCCGATGCCCCGGTCCACCACGCTGAGCCGGGCGCCGGAACCCGTCCGCTCCCCGCCCACCGTGACGCGGGTGTGCGGCGGCGAGAAGACGGTGGCGTTCTCCATCAGCTCGGCCAGCGCCAGGACGAGGTCGCCGACGACGCCGGGCGCCACCGAGACGCCCGACGGGACCCGCACGTCGACCCGGGTGTAGTCCTCGATCTCGCCGAGCGCCAGCCGGACCACGTCGCCGAGCGGCACCGGCGCCACGTGCGGGTCCGCGCCGGCCGAGCCGGAGAGCACGACCAGGCTGCCGGCGTTGCGGCGCAGCCGGCTGGAGATGTGGTCGAGCCGGTAGAGGTCCTCCAGCCGGCCGGCGTCGGTCTCCTGCTGCTCCAGCCGGTCGATCAGCGCGATCTGCCGGCCGACGAGGTTCTGCGTACGGCGGCCGACGTGGCCGAACATCTGCGCCACGTTGCGCCGGCCGGCCGTCTGCCGCTCGACCAGCCGGGCCGCGGTGCTCTGCACCCGGTCGAAGGCCCGGGCCAGGTCCCCGATCTCGTCGTTCGCCCGCACGTCGACCGGGTCGAGGCGGACCGGCGCGGGGCTCTCGGCGTCGTCGTCGACGACCCGGGTCAGCTCCGCCTCGGCGACCCGGGCGACCCGGTCGGCCGAGCGGGTGAGCCGGGTCAGCGGCCGGGCCACCGTGCGGGCGACGGCCGCGCCGAGCAGCACCACCCCGGCCAGGACCAGCAGGGCGGTCCCGCCGACGAGGTTCGCGGTGGTCAGCGCGCGCCGACGCTGGGTGGTCACCTCGGCGAGGACGTCCGCGACGATCTTCTTCTCGATGAACTGCCCGAGCGTGATCATCGACCGGACCGACGGGAACAACGCGTCCAGCGGCACGTTCCGGATCGCGCCGGCCGGGTCGAGCACGCTTGTGGTGAGGAAGTCGGCGCTGGTCCGGGCGGCCACCGCCGCGTCGGTGAGCGCCGCCAGTTCGAGCTGCTCGGCCGTGCCGAGGCTGCGGAACCGCTGGGTGTCCACCCGGAGCGCCGCCATGCAGGCGACGAACGAGGCGGTCGCCCGGGGGGCGCCGGTCGCCTTGACCAGCACGATCAGGGTGGCGCAGGCGCTGAGCCCCTCGTCGGCGCGGAGCAGCCCGTCCAGGGCCAGCACCTGCCGCCCGGCCGCCGTCTCGGTGTCCACGTCGAACGGCAGCCGCAGCGACTCGATCAGCGCGCGGTCGACCGGCCCGTACGCGTCCATGATCTGGTCGGGGGTGGCCGTCCCGGCGAGCACGGCGGCCCGCAGGTCGGTCAGCCCGCGTACGCCGTCCAGGGCGTCGGCGACCCGCGGCGGCAGCGGGTCGGCCCGCAGGTCGGCGACCCGGTCGTCCACGGTGGCGGTGCGCTGCACCAGTTCGGTGCGGGCGACCCGGCCGAGCAGCAGCCCCACGGAGAGGACGCGCTCCTGTTGCAGATCCTGCACCAGCGTGCCGATCCGGCTGGCGACGCGGACCCGGTCGGCGATCTCGCCGGCCCGCTGCGCGGTGGCCACCCGGTCGAGCACCACCGGGACGGCGAGCACCACCGTGCTGAGCAGGGGGATGACGACGAGCAGCGCGAGCTTGCCCCGGATCCGCAGCCTACCGAGCAGCATCGTGGGGCCCCCAGTGCGCGCCGGGCTCCCGGACCGGCCCGACCGGCTGGAGCCGGCGCGGTTCCCCGTGGGCCGGCGGCTGCCACGGGGCGTCCTCCGGCGGGGTGTCGGAGCCCTCCCGCTCGCGCCGGCTCGCCGCCGCCCGCCGCCGGGCCCGCCGGGCGGCGGCGAGCCACACCGCGCCGAGCGCCCCCCACCGCAGGACGGCCAGCGCGCCGGCCCCGACCGCGAGCCAGCGGTCCCGGTCCAGGCCGCCGGCCCGCTCGGCGAGCAGGGCGTCGAGTTCGCCCAGGATGACGGGCTGGAGCTGCCGGGCGGCGGCCTGCGCGTCGAGCCGGGCGCCGGCGACCTGGGCCGGGTCGACCACGCCGCTGCGGCCGGCCGGCGCGGAGTAGGCCGCGAGCGCCTCGACGGCCCGCTGGTAGGTGTCGAGCGGGGTCAGCACGCTCGGGCCCAGGTCGGCGCTCTCCGAGCTGTCCACCGCTCCGCGCAGGTCGGTGACCAGGTCGCCGGCCGGGGTGAGGGCGGCCACCCGCAGGGCCGCCAGCTCGGCGGCGGTGCGGTCCCGCTCGGCGGCGGGGCGGCGGGCGGCGAGCACGGTCAGGTCGGCCAGCCGCCCGGTCGCCACCACCGCCTCGGGCAGGTCCCGCCCGGCGCCGTCCTGCAGGAAGAAGGAGTCCGACCGGGGGTCGCGGACCAGCCCGGAGGTCTCCCGGACCTTGCGGTGCAGCGCCAGCAGCAGGTCGGTGACCTCGCCGTACGCGTCGAAGGCCGCCTCCGGGTCGGCCGGGACCCGGTGGCCCAGCGCCTCGATCTTGGCGCGCAGCCCGGCCCAGCGCTCCCGGCTGCGCAGCTCGTCGCCGATCCGCGCGTCGACCGAGGCGGCGGCCTCGACCGCGCGGTTCAGTGGCGCGCCGGTGACGGGCCGGGCGGCGACGGCGGCGGACTGGGCGTCCACCAGCGCGTCGGTGACCGGGGCGAGGGCCCGCAGGTACTCCACGCCGAGCCGTTCCCGGGCGGCCAGGTCCCGGTCGTCGGCCGTGAGCCGCCAGGACTGGGCGAACAGCACGGCCAGCGGCGCGAGCAGGGCGCCGATGAGGAGCAGCGGCAGTACGCGGCCCGCCGCGGACGGCCGCCGTACGGCCTGCGACGCGGGGACTGTCATGGTCTGTCTCCTCCGGCGGGAGCGGGGGACGGCGGGGTGCCGGCATCGAGGGGTGAAGTCCCGTGCACCGGACCGGAAAACTAACCGACCCGCGCCTGGCCGCACTTGTCGTGGAACAGTCAGCTTTGCGTCATGAAGCGCGATGTGACGGTCCGTCCGGCCGCCGGCCACGCTGCGTGCCACGGCGGGGAGCGACATGGATGGATCGGAGTGGATATCCGCGGAACATCGGAATTCACGTGATCCGAATTCATCTCGCTGGGACGGTCGGGACCCGCGGCGGTCGCACGGGTCCGGCCGCCGATCGGATCAACCGGACGGACGTACGGAGGATCTCAGCCAACGCTCAGGGTCCGGCCCGTACCGTGTGCCGCATGAGATCGCCGTCGTCGGCCGCGTGGATCCGGCGTGCCCTGCCCACCCGCCGACGCGTGGTCGCCGCGACGACGGTCGTCGTGCTGCTCGCCGCCGCCGTCACCTGGGCGGTCCTGCCGCGGGAGCCGGCCGTGCGCACCGAGGCGGCGTTCGTGAACGTCGCCTCCGGGCCGGCGGGGGACGAGCACGTCGACCTGGACACCACGCTCTACCTGCCCGAGGACGCCTCGGCGGGAAGCAGGGTGCCGGCCGTGCTGCTGGCGCACGGTTTCGGCGGCACCAAGGAGTCCGTACGCGCCGACGCCGAGGAGTTCGCCGGGCGCGGGTACGCGGTGCTCACCTGGACCGCGCGGGGCTTCGGCCGCAGCGGCGGGCAGATCCACCTGGACCACCCCGACTACGAGGTACGCGACGCGCAGCGGCTGCTGGACTGGCTGGCCGACCGTCCCGAGATCCGCACCGACGGCGACGGGGACCCGAGGGTCGGCGTCGTCGGCGGCTCGTACGGCGGCGCCCTGGCGCTGCTGCTCGCCGCGCAGGACCGGCGCGTCGACGCGATCGTCCCGATGATCACCTGGAACGACCTGTCCCGTTCCTTCCTGCCGGAGAGCACCGGGAAGGAGCCGACCGAGGGCGTCTTCAAGTCCGGCTGGGCCGGGCTGTTCTTCGGCGGCGGCGGGAACGCCGGCTCCGGGCCGGCGGGGCTCTCCGGGACGAGCGCCGCGCAGCCCGAGGGGGCGCCCGCCTCCGCCGGCCCGCCCAGCCCCGGGCCCGGCGCCGGCCCGGGCACCGGCCCCGGATCCGCCCCGGCCCGGGCCGCCGACCCGGCCTGCGGCCGGTTCGCCGCCGACATCTGCGCCGCGTACCTGCGGATCGCCACCACCGGCCGGGCCGACCAGGCCGCAGTGGACCTGTTGCGCCGCTCCAGCCCGGCCGGGGTGCTCGACCGGATCAAGGCACCCACCCTGCTGGTGCAGGGCGCGGCGGACACCCTCTTCCCGCTCGCCGAGGCGGACGCCAACGCGCGCGGCATCGCCGCCGCCGGCACGCCCGTGCGGGTCGCCTGGTTCACCGGCGGGCACGACGGCGGCGCGGGCCCGAAGACCGACTCCGACCGGGTGAAGTTCCTGACCGTGCAGTGGCTCGACCACTACGTCAGGGGTGAGGGCGCGGCCCCGGGCGACGACTTCACCTTCTCGCGGATCGCCGGCTTCGACGCCCTCGACCGGGGCCTGGTGGCGACCGGCTACCGCACCGCCGACTACCCCGGCGTCGCCGGCACGTCCCGCCGGGACGTACCGGTCGCCGGGCCGGCCCAGCCGGTCGCCAACCCGCCGGCGCGCAACCCCGCCGCCATCTCCTCGGTGCCCTTCGCCGGCGAGCTGTCGTCGCTGCTCGGCGGCGTGGCGGGGGACATCCCCGGCCAGCACGCCCGGTTCGAGTCGGCGCCGCTGGCCGAGGCGGTGGACGTCGTCGGCGCGCCGACCGTCGACATCCGGGCGGCGTCGCCGACCGGCGAGGCGGTGCTCTTCGTCAAGCTCTACGACGTCGACCCGCAGGGCGCGGCCACCCTGCCCAACGGCCTGGTCGCCCCGGTGCGGCTGACCGGCCTGCCGCGCACCGTCGAGGCGGCGCAGCCGGTCACCGTCACCCTGCCGGCGATCGTCCGGCGGATCGAGGCGGGGCACCGGCTGCGCGTGGTGGTGGCGACCTCCGACCAGGCGTACGCCACGCCCGTCGAGCCCACCGTGCACACCGTCGCGGCCGGCGGCGCGGTCGGCCTGCCGACGGTGGCCGGGGACCCGATCCCCACCACCGCGACGGTGTGGCGCTGGGTGCTGGCCGGGCTGGTCGCCGCGATCGCCGTCGGGCTCGTCGTGGTCGTCGCCGTGACCCGCCGCCGGCACCGCCGCCAGGACAGCTCCGTCCACCCGGCGTACGCGGGCGTCCCGCTGGCCGTGCGGCAGCTCCGCAAGGAGTACGCGGACGGCTTCGTCGCCGTCTCCAACGTGGACTTCGAGGTGCACCCCGGGCAGGTCGTCGGCCTGCTCGGCCCGAACGGCGCGGGCAAGACCACCACGCTGCGGGTGCTGATGGGGCTGACCCAGCCCACGGCCGGCGAGATCTACGTCTTCGGGCACCGACTGGTGCCCGGGTCGCCGGTGCTGTCCCGGATCGGCGCGCTGGTCGAGGGGCCGGGCTTCCTGCCGCACCTGTCGGGCCTGGCGAACCTGAAGGCGTACTGGCGGGCCACCGGGCGGCCGGCCGAGGACGCGCACTTCGACGAGGCGCTGGAGATCGCCGGCCTGGGCGCCTCCGTGCACCGGAAGACCAACAACTACAGCCACGGCATGCGGCAGCGTCTCGCCATCGCGCAGGCCATGCTGGGCCTGCCCGAGCTGCTGGTGCTCGACGAGCCGACCGACGGGCTCGACCCGCCGCAGATCGCCGAGATGCGCCGGGTGCTCCAGCGCTACGCCACCGACGGCCGGGCGGTGCTGGTCTCCAGCCACCTGCTGGCCGAGGTCGAGCAGACCTGCACGCACGCGGTGGTGGTGAACAAGGGCCGGATCGTCGCCTCCGGCCCCGTCGAGGAGATCGTCGGCGAGTCGCCCAGCGTCCTGTTCGAGGTGACCGACCCGGCGGCCGCCCGGGCGGTGCTGGACGGCCTGCACGGGGTGCGCGTGCTCCCCGACGGCGAGGGGCAGCTCGTGGTGGACACCAACGGCACCGCCCGCAGCGAGGTGGTCGCCGAGCTGGTCCGGGCCGGGATCGGGGTGGACCGGGTGGTGCCCCGGCGCCGCCTGGAGGACGCGTTCCTCGCCCTGGTGGGCGAGAACTCTCGGGGAAGCGGGGACCGATGATGGCGGGCACGTCACAGGCGGCGGGCTCGGCGGCCAGCTACCGGCCGGCGGCGACCCTGCCGTTCGGCGCCGAGTTCCGGCGACAGGCCTCCCGGCGGCGTACGCAGCTCGCCCTCGGGTTCATGGTCCTGCTGCCGTTGATCATCCTGATCGCGTTCCAGTTCGACACGGGCGACGACGACGACAACGGGCGCGGGGAGTTCGGCAGCCTGGTCGAGTTCGCCACGTCGGGCGGGCTCAACTTCACCCTCTTCACCATCTTCGTCTCCGCCTCGTTCCTGCTGGTCGTGGTGGTGGCGCTGTTCTGCGGCGACACGGTGGCCAGCGAGGCGAGCTGGGGCAGCCTGCGCTACCTGCTGGCGATCCCGGTGCCCCGGGCCCGGCTGCTGACGGTGAAGCTGCTCGTCGCGCTCGTCTACTCGGGGCTCGCGCTGCTGCTGCTCGCCGGCACCGCCCTGCTGATCGGCACGCTGCGCTACGGCTGGGAGCCGCTGCGCAGCACGGTCGCCGCCCAGCTCGAACCGGGCGAGGGGCTGCTGCGGCTGCTGGGCGTGCTCGGCTACCTGGCCGTCGTACTCCTGGTGGTGGCTGGCCTGGCGTTCCTGCTGTCGGTGGTGACGGACGCCGCGCTCGGCGCGGTCGGCGGCGCGGTGCTGCTCTGGATCCTCTCCAGCATCCTCGACCAGATCACCGCCCTCGGCGCGCTGCGGGCGTTCCTGCCGACGCACTACAGCACCGCGTGGCTGGGCCTGCTGTCGACGCCGGTGCAGACCGACGACGTGGTACGCGGCGCGATCTCCGCGATCAGCTACGCGACGCTGTTCTGGGGGCTGGCGTTCTGGCGGTTCACCCGCAAGGACGTCACCAGCTGACGGCCGGGCGGCTCAAGGCAGCGGCGCCGGGCTGCTCGACCCCGGGCCGCCCGGCGCCGGGCTGTCCGGCCGCGGCCCGGTCGACGTCGCCGGCGGGTCGGTCACCTTCTTCCAGGCGCTGACCCCGATCCGGCCCGTGTTGCCGAGGTCGATGGGTCCGTCCAGGCCGACGACCTGCGCGGGCCGGCCGGCGGCGGGGGCGACCTCCAGGCGCTCGCCGTTGGTGGCGACGACCGTCGGATCGGTGACCAGGTTGCGCCAGAGCACGGCGGCGCCGGCCCGTTCGCCGGGCCGCAGGGTCAGTGGCCGGGGCGGCGCGTCGAAGCCCGACGTGATCCCCTCGGCCCCCTCGACCACCCGGACCGGCACCGGGTTGCCGTCGCCGTCGTGCAGACGCAGCACCGGGTAGCCGTTCAGCGGGTAGGGCTCCGTGCCGCAGTTGACCAGCTCTAACCCGAGGGCGCGCAGGCCCATCGCGGCGTCGGAGCCCGGCGAGCTGATCCGGACGCCGGACTCCGGGCACCCGGCGGGGGTGCCGGCGGAGTCCGGTGTGGGCGCGCCCGCCCTCGGGACGCTGCCCGGTGCCGGATCGACCGACGGCGGTTCGGTCGCGGAGCAGGCGCCGAGCAGGACGAGGCCGGCCATCGCGACGCCGGCCGTCCGTGCCGACACTCCACGACGCGGGCACGGTGCGGGTCGGTACGCGGAAGTCGCCATCGCCCGATCATCGCACCGGCCGGTGCCCCGCCGGCTCCCCGGCCGCCCGTCCAGCGGAGGCCGAGGGCCGCTGTCGAGCTGCCTTACGCGCGGGCCGGCCGCTCCGCACGCCGGGACCCGGGCGGCGTGGATCGGCGCCTGTCGAGCTGCCCCACGCGTGGGCCGGCCGCTCCGCACGCCCGGCCCGCAAGGCGCGAAACGCGTCCGTGAGGGTGTGGTGCCCGTGAGTGAGAATCGGGTATGTCCACTCCGCCCGCCGCGCCGCAGCCCGAGCCGCCCGCCGAGCCGTCGCCCGCGCCACCGGCTCAGCCGCACCCGTCCCCGCCCGCGCAGCCGCCCACCCCGCAGCCGTCCGCGTCGCAGGCCGCGTCGCCGTCCGTGCCACCGTCCGCGTCGCAGGCCGCGTCGCCGTCCGCGTCGCCGGACCTTGCGGCGCAGGCCGCGTCGCCATCCGCGTCGCAGGCTGCGTCGCCGTCCGTTTCGCCGGACCTTGCGTCGCAGGCCGCGTCGCCGTCCGCGTCGCCGGACCTTGCGTCGCCGTCCGCGTCGCCGGACCTTGCGTCGCCGTCCGCGTCGCCGTCCGCGTCGTCATCGGGGCGCCGGACCGGGTCGAGCGCCCTGGCCGTGCTGGCCGACGAACGCCTGCCCGGGTTCCGGCGGCTTCGACCGAGGCAGCGGGCGGTGTACCTGACCGCCGCCGCCGTCGTCGTCGTGCTCGGCGTGCTGTCCGCCTACCAGGCCAACGCCCTGCTGGACCGGTCGACGGCCACCGACCGGGCCCGCTCGGACCGGCAGGCCCAGCAGGCGGTAGACCGCGAGCAGCCCGCGTTCGTGGCCACCGTCACCCCCCTCGACTACGACCGGAACCTGCCCGAGGCCTTCACCGTGCTGCTCGACCGGCCGCTGACCGAGGACGAGCAGGCCGCCCTCACCGCCCTGACCGGCGCCAGGTCACAGGTGTGGGAGTTCCTGAAGCCGCTCGGCGGCCGGTTGGTCGAGCGCGCGTCCTACGTGGCCCCGCGGGAGGACGGCAACGAGAACCGCGGGCATGCCCAGACGTTCGACCTCAACCTGAACAGCGACCGCGCCGCTGGGCTCACGATCAACGACATGACCGCGGTGAAGGACTCGTGCCACGAGCCCACGGCGCAGACGGTCGTCACCATTCCTCCGGCCGGCGCGGAGTCCCGGCAGGGCCTGCTGTGGGACCTGACCGGCGGGCCGACGGACAAGCCGCACGGCCCGTACGCGCTGGCCGATGGCGAGCCGGGGGAGGGCGAGCTGTACTTCCGCCGCAACGTCGTCGAGCTGGGCAACGGTCAGTCGAACATGGCGTTCCGGGTCCAGCCCGAGGTGTCCACCCACACGTGCGAGTGGCACATCGTCGCGTCCTACGCCGACACGACCGGCTCGCACGAGCAACGCATCCCGAGCGGCACCGGCACGTTCACCACCGAGGCCGTCCCGGCGCAGCCCGTCCAGTACTTCGAACGGCCCCCGGGCCCCGAGTGGGGCTGCCTCGGCGAGGTGGACCAGCGGAACTGCCCGGCCACCGGATCCGTACGGCTGCCGAGGCCACCGGCCCACCGGCCGGTCCCGGGCTGAGTCGCGCGTCCTCGTCGCGGCCGGAGCCGGCGACTGTCGGCGGGCTCGGCGCCGGCGGAACGGCGGTGCGTCGGGTGCCCGGGTCAGCGCCGGCCGGCGGTGGCGCGCCGGACCGCCTCGGCGGCGGCCAGCCGCCCGGCCGCCCGGTTGATCGCCGCCGACGAGTCCACGTCGTGGACCAGGATGCGGCGCAGCACGACCCGGACCGGGGGCGGCTGGCCGCCGCAGAGCCGGGCCAGCTCGGCCCGTATCCCGTCGGCGAAGCCCTCGACGCACTCCTGGCGCAGGTCGGCCGGGCCGGGCGGTCGCCCGTCGAACCGGGTGGCGAAGGCGTACGTCGGATGCGGCTCGACGTCGGCGAGCGCGATCGCGATCCCGCCGCAGGCCGTCTGGGTGCCGTGCCGCACGTGCACCGCCCGGATCGGTGTCGTCCAGTCCGGCAGGTCGCTCATCGCCCGATCATCGCACCGGCCGCCCGGTCGGAGACCTGCCCGGGGACGGCGCCCACGTTCAGGAGCGGTACGGCGCGTCGGTGTGCCGCAGCTCGGTCAGCGAGGTGCCCCGAAGCTGGTAGGAGGCGGTGCGCCGGAGGTTCAGCTCGGCCATCGCGCTGCCCGGCGTCCGGGTCAGGTAGACCACCGTCGCCCTGCCGTCGCGCACGCTGACGCTCGTCACCGGGGTGCGGTCGCCGAGGCCGGTCTGCGCCTGGTAGGCCGGGTCGCCGCCGACGTTCCGCCAGACCGCGAGGGTGAAGAAGCTGCCGCTGCCGCCGCCGTTGAGCACGAGCACGCCGACCGCGTCGTCCGCGCCGTCGCCGTCGAGATCCCCGATGGCGCAGGGCTTCTGCAGCTCGACGGTCGTGCCGTCCCCGCCCGCCCAGCGGCCGCCGGCGAGCGGGATCGGGTCCGCGTACCCGTTGTAGCGGACCTGCCGGCTGCCGACCTGGGCGCTGCGCAGCTCCGCGCAGGTGAGCTTGTCGGCCGGCCGGGCCGTGCGGCGCGGGGTCGGGGTTGCCCGGGTGGCGTCGACGTCGATGTCCTTCTTCGCCGAGGTGGCGGGCCGGTCGGAGGACCGGTTGCGCTTCTTCCGGCTGCCCGAGGAGCAGGCGGAGGTGACGACCAGCAGGCAGGCCATGGAGAGTGCCACCACCGGGACGAGCTTGCGGCGCATCGTGCGATCCCTTTCCGTCGCTGTGCCAGCACCGTAACGGGTGGACGCCAGCCGCCGGGGCGCAGTGTCGGGAGTGGAGTCCCGACGCCGTGGGAGCGTTCCCACGAAGAGGGATTCGATCGACAGAATCGAATATAGCCCGGCATCCTGGGTGCCCACCCGTCGTCTTGATCGGAGGTGCCCGAATGCTCGCTGACCGCATCGGCGGCCCGGCCCTGTCCCTGTTCCGCGCCGTCGTCGGCCTGCTCTTCCTCTGCCACGGCCTGGCCTCGCTCTTCGGGATCCTCGGCGGAAACCGGGGCACGGGCGAGGCGGTACCGCTGGGCGAGTGGCCGGGCTGGTGGGCCGCGCTGATCCAGGCGATCTGCGGCGCCCTCGTGCTCGTCGGCCTCCTGACCCGCCCGGCGGCCGTCCTGGCGTCCGGCTCGATGGCCTACGCGTACTTCGTGGTGCACCAGCCCGACGCGCTGCTACCGCTGCGCAACGGCGGCGAGCTGGCCGTCCTGTTCTGCTGGTCGTTCCTGCTGATCGCGGTGTTCGGGCCCGGCGCCTGGGCGGTCGACACCGCGCTGCGCGCCCGCCGCGCCGCCGACCCGCGCTCGGTGCCGGTCTAGCCGCGGACGGGGGCCGGGGAGGCCCCGTCGGCGTCCCCCGGGCGGGGGACGCGGGTCGGGTTCAAAGCGTGGGAACCGGGCTCGGCGGGCCCCGCGATTGCCCTTAGACTGGGCGGCACAACTGCATACCTCATCCAGAGGGGCTGAGGGATACGGCCCGACGACGCCCCGGCAACCACCCCGCGCGCTCACCGCAGAGCGACCGGCGGGGCAGGTGCCAATTCCGTCCCCGCCGCAGATCGCGATGCGGGGAAAGATGAGAGGAATCTCGACATGACGTCGACGCTTGCCCCCTCCGGCATCGACACCGCCGCCAGCCCCGCCCGCGCCCTCGTCTGCCGCGCCTGTTCCGCCCGCTACCCGCTGGTCGCCCAGCACGCCTGTCACGAGTGTTTCGGGCCGCTGGAGGTCGACTACGACGCCGCCGCGCTGGCGCAGGTCACCCGGGAGCAGATCGAGGCCGGCCCGCAGAACATCTGGCGCTACGCGGCGCTGCTGCCCGCCGGCCAGGACCCGGCCACCCGGGTCACCCTCGACCCGGGCCTCACCCCGCTGGTCGCCGCCCCGTACCTCGCCGCCGAGCTCGGCATCACCGCTCCGCTCTGGGTCAAGGACGACAGCGCCAACCCCACCCACTCGTTCAAGGACCGGGTCGTCTCGGTGGCGCTGACCGCCGCCCGGGCGCTCGGCTTCAGCCGCTACGCCTGCGCCTCCACCGGGAACCTGGCCAACTCGGTCGCCGCCCACGCCGCCCGGGCCGGGGCGCCGTCGGTGGTCTTCATCCCCAGCGACCTGGAGCAGGGCAAGGTCGTCACCACCGCCGTCTACGGGGGTGAGCTGGTCGCCATCGACGGCTCGTACGACGACGTGAACCGGCTCTGCGGCGAGCTGGTGGAGACGGACGAGTTCGAGGACACGGCGTTCGTCAACGTCAACGTGCGCCCCTACTACGCCGAGGGCTCCAAGACGCTCGGCTACGAGGTGGCCGAGCAGCTCGGCTGGCGGATCCCCGCCCAGGTGGTGATCCCGATGGCCTCCGGCGAGCTGCTCACAAAGATCGACAAGGCGTTCGCCGAGCTGGTCGAGATCGGCCTGGTGGAGGCGCCGGCGGGCGGCTGGAAGGTCTTCGGCGCCCAGTCGGCCGGCTGCAACCCGATCGCCGCCGCCCTGCACGCCGACACCGACACGATCACGCCGGTCAAGCCGACGGGCATCGCCAAGTCGCTGAACATCGGCGACCCGGCCGCCGGCGTCTACGCCCTGGAGGCGGTGCGCCGCACCGGGGGCTGGATGGAGTACGTCGACGACGACGAGATCCGCGCCGGCATCAGGCTGCTGGCCCGCACCACCGGCGTGTTCGCCGAGACGGCCGGCGGGGTGACCGTGGCGGTGCTGCGCAAGCTCGTCGGGTCCGGCCGGCTCGACCCGGCCGCCGAGACCGTCGTCTTCAACACCGGCGAGGGCCTCAAGACCCTGGACGCGGTCGCCGGCCAGGTGGGCCCGACCCACCGGATCAAGCCCTCGCTCCGCGCCGCCCGCGACGCCAACCTCCTCAACTGACCCCCACCCCCACCCCCCCCCCCCCCCCCCCCCCCCACCCCCCCCCCCCCCCCCCCCCCCCCCCCGTGGCGCGGCCTCG